>NZ_JAIUMX010000012.1:0-56707 GCF_022565315.1 Cyclonatronum sp.
AACCCTATGCCTGCCATCAGCTGAGCAGGCTCGTAAGCGAAGACCTCCTCATTTTCATCGATGCCGATACCTGGATGCAGCCCGACGTGGTGAGCAAAACCGTGGGCGCGTTCAACAGCAGCAACATCGATTTTATCACCATCTGGCCCGAGCAGCGTCTCGAAACCTTTTGGGAGAAAGCTGTTGTGCCGCTGGTCTATTACGCCCTGCTCGGGCTGCTGCCGGCCGTGTACACCGAACGGAAACCCCGCTGGATGCCCGCCTTCTTCCACAACAAATTCCGCAGCATGTTCGCCGCCGCCTGCGGACAGTTCATGGCCTTCCGCACCGAAACCTACCGGCAGGTTGAGGGTCATGAGGCCGTTAAACAGCAAATTGTGGAGGATGTGATGCTCGCCCGCGAAGTGATCGATCACGGCTTCCGTATGCGGATGTTCCATGGCCGCGACGCCTTTTTCTGCCGCATGTACAAATCAGAGCGGGAGATGTTTGAGGGCTTCCGGAAAAATTTTCTGGCCGGCTTCGATTACAACATCCCGCTTTTTGTTATGATGGGCGTGATGCACTTCATCAGCTTCCTGCTGCCGCTGCTTGTGCTGCTTGCCGCCGTTTTCCTGCCGGTTTCAGCAGCTGCCGTAACGCTTGCCGCGCTCATGGCAGGGCTCGTTACCCTGCACCGCCTGCTGCTTGCCGGCTGGATGAACTGGGATGCCTCCTTCGCCCTGCTCCACCCGGTCGGGGTAGGCTGGTTTCAGAAGCTCGGGGTCATCACCCTCACCGACTACCTCACCGGCCGCAGCATCAGCTGGAAGGGCGATGATATTGTGCACCCCAAATAAACTTTTTGCCCGGGCAGTTTTTTTATTTTTCCGGGTGATGTGCCCACAGCTTGTTCGGGCCCGGTGCACGAATTAAGCCGCCCAAACAGGGCCGGTCCACATTGTGTGATGCTGATTAATTTGGTGAGCCGGAAAAGAGCTCTCCCTTTCCGAAAAACAGGACCGGTCTCCCCTCTTTAATCCCCGTTTATTTGCATTATATTGGGAGGAAGGCATCTCACCCAAATCCCTGCCATGCTCGATACAACCATCTCCCGCTTCATCAATTACCTGAAGGTTGAGCGAAACGCTTCGCCTCACACCATCACATCCTACAGAAAAGATCTGGAAAGCTTTTCCCTTTTTCTGGTGGGCTACGATGCACAGGTGCGGGAGAACCCGGATGCCATCACGCGGTTTCATCTGCGTGCATGGATGGGTCAGCTCAGCGACGACGGCCTGAGCCGGAGCAGTATCGCACGAAAGGTATCCTGCCTCAAATCTTTTTTCAAATACACCCTTGCGCGGGGCTACACGACTAAAAATCCGGCAGAGCTCGTATTCATCCCCAAAACAGAAAAAAAGCTGCCGGTAAACCTGCAAGCAGATGAAGCCCTGGAAATGCTTACCGGTTTCCCGGTCGAAACTGACTGGGATGCGCAGGAAAAGGCCATCATGGAGCTGCTATACGCAACGGGCATCCGGCTGGCCGAGCTGATTTCGGTGGATGTGCGGGATGTGCAGAGCGGTGCAAGGCTGCTGCGCGTAACAGGAAAGGGCTCAAAGGAGCGGATTGTACCCTACGGAGAGCATGCAAGGGATGCCCTCGACGACTGGCTGAGCCGCAGGCCGCGCTGTGCCGATCCGCAGGCCCCCGAAGCTGACCGCCGCGCCCTTTTTGTGAGCAAATCGGGCCGCCGTATCTATCCCGTTGCCGTTCAGCGCATTGTAAAAAAACACATCTCCAGGGTAAGTGAAATCAGCAAAAAATCCCCGCACGTGCTGCGCCACAGTTTTGCTACGCATTTACTCGCAAAGGGTGCAGATATACGCGTAATCAAGGAATTTCTGGGACATGCAGCCCTTACTTCCACGCAGGTTTATACCCAAACAAGCGTGGAACACTTAAAAAAAGTGCATGAAAAGGCACACCCACGAGGCCATTAAAAATGTTATATTAGTATTAGAAAACCACTTAAAGTTCAACCTTGAGGGCTGCCGGAATCACCGGAATTTACCCGGCCCGGAGCTCTGATTTCAACCAAACCGAAACCCAATCAGAAGGATTACAATGAATACTTCATTCACCGCAAGACATTTTGAAGCAAGCAAAAGGCTGCACAATTATTCGGTAGAAGCGGTTCAAAAACTGACCAAATTTTATGACGGAATTCTCGACTGTGACATTATTATGCAGCCCACGCAGGACCACGACGAACCTCAGTCGGCTGAGCTTACGGTTAAAGTAAAAGGCGACCTGCTGCAGGCCAACGAAAAGGCTGCTACCTACGAGCAGGCATTGGGAAAAGCTATCGACAACATGACGCGTCAGCTTCGCAAATACAAAGACAAGCGATCGAAATAAGAATTTAACTAAACAGGCGGGCTGCCAGACACAAACTCTGATCCGACACGGCGCCCCCTTCAGAACATCTTTCTCGTCTCGGGCAGATGCAGCTTTGGCTTCATCTGCCCGCCTTGTTTAATGCATTGTTTAATCAGGTGCCGCCACAGCTTTTAGGAAGCTTCCTTATATTGATATCGGAAAACCTTTCCTCCCGCCCTAATTTCTGAGCCTATGCCCTTCGGAACCAATCCCATCGTACCCAAAACCAAACGAATTTCGGTAGAGTTTTTGGTTACACAGCTTCGCGATAAAATTCGTATGCAGGTTCAGGCCTGCGCTTCTGTATCGGCCTGTATGCAGCGCTACCTCACAGAAGCCGACCTGCACCGGCCGGGTTTGGCCCTCACCGGTTACACCCATCTGTTCGCCTGGAAACGCGTTCAGGTGCTGGGCAACACCGAATGCGAATACCTGGAAAACCTTCCTCCGGTAGCGCAGCGTGAAGCCTTTGGCAACCTTACACAGTTTGAAATTCCGGTGATGTTTGTAACCCATGGCAACGAACTCGGCCCGCACCTGCTGGAAATGGCCGAAGCCGCCGGCATCCCGGTTTTCACGACACACACCGAAACCATTAAATTCATGTATTTACTTCGGGATTTTCTGGAAGATCAGTTTGCCCTGCAAACCATTGTACACGGAGCAATGGTTGATGTTTACGGCATCGGCATTCTGATAACCGGCAAGGCCGGCATCGGTAAAAGCGAAGTCGCCCTCGATCTCGTAGAGCGCGGGCACCGCCTTGTTGCGGATGATGTAGTTACGCTCACCAGAAAAAACAATGTACTCATGGCTGCTGCAACCGACATCAACAAGCATTTTATGGAAGTGCGCGGGCTCGGTATTATCGACATCATGAGTATGTTCGGCATCCGGGCTGTTCGCTATCAGAAAAGGCTCGAAGTGCTGCTTGAATTATACCTTTGGGATGAAATCACTGAAATTGACCGTACAGGCCTGGAGAGAAAGCGGGAAGCCATTCTGGATGTGGAGGTTCCGGTAATTCAGCTGCCCATCACACCCGGCAAAAACATCACCGTAATTGCTGAAGTAGTTGCTATGAATTATCTGCTCAATAATTACGGCTACGATGCTGCCCGCACTTTTCAGGAACGCATCAAAACACGCATCGCTCAGAAAACCAAAACCGGAAATAACGGCCCAAAAAGATTCGTGGATTATTTCGAGGGTGATGTGGAGTAACAGTGAACACAACCGAAATGGCTGATTTATTTCCCGGTTCAGGGCTTTTAAATTATCCAAAAAAATACCGGTATTTTAATTTTGGGGATTCAATATATTTTCGGCTCCCTCCCCTTTCAATTAAAAACCGGACTGAGACTTATGAGTAATTCCTTCGGCCGTCGCGACTTCCTGAAACTTTCCGCCTTCGGCCTTGCAGGTGCCGGGCTTATCGGTTGTTCCGATGCTGACATCACAGAAAAGCAGCGGGCAGCCCGGCGGCCTCAGCAGTTTAATATGAGCGGATACGGCGCCCCAAAACTGGAAACCGTACGGGTTGGCATCATCGGCATTGGAAACCGCGGCATCGGAGGCGTAAACCGCCTGAAGCGAATTGAAGGGGTTAAGATTACAGGTATTTGCGACATCGAGCCTGAGCGTGCAGAACGTGGCATTGCGGCTTTAGAGGGATATGATCAGCATCCCAAACAGTACAGCGGCCGGGCTGACGCCTGGAAAGACATGTGCGACAGCGACGATGTGGACCTCATATACATCTGTACGCCCTGGGATCAGCATGCCGCACAAAGTGTGTACGCCATGGAAAACGGCAAGCATGCTGCCGTAGAACTGCCCGCGGCCAAAACCATTGACGAATGCTGGCAGCTGGTTGAGGTCTCCGAAAAAACAAAAAAGCACTGTATGATGCTCAGCAACACCTGCTACGATTTTTTTGAGATGATGGTGCTTAATATGGCACGGCAGGGCTACTTCGGCGAAATCGTACACGGCGAAGGCGCATACATTCACGATCTGATGGAGATGAATTTCTCCGAAACCTACTATCACGATCTGTGGCGGCTGGAAGAAAACGCAAGCCGGAACGGTATGCTTTACCCGCCGCATGCCATCGGGCCCATGTCTAAACTGATGAACCTTAACTGCGGGGATCAGATGGATTATCTGGTTTCGGTTTCCGGCAACGATTTCCAGATGGCAGACCGCGCCCGGGAACTGGCGGAAGAAAACGAGATGTGGCAGCCTTTTGCCGGCCGCAATTTCAGAGGTAACATGAATACTACTACAATCCGCACGCACAGGGGTCGCACCATTATGGTGCAGCACGACGTAAGCTCTCCCCGACCCTATTCCCGGATTTACCTGGTGAGCGGTACCGACGGCACAGCACAAAAGTGGCCGGGCCCGGCCCGTATCGCCAAAGACCACACCGGCTGGCTTTCTCAGGAAAGTATGAAAGCCCTGGAGGAACTGTACACGCCGGAAATCACAAAGAAAGTGGGCGACCTCGCACGTGAAGTGGGCGGGCACGGGGGTATGGATACCATCATGGACTGGCGCCTGATCGACTGCCTGCGCAACGGGCTTCCGATGGATATCGACGTGTATGATGCTGCCCTTTGGAGCGCCATTGCCCCGCTGAGCGAGCAGTCTGTCGCGAACCGCTCTCAGTCAATTGATGTGCCTGATTTTACCAGAGGCGCCTGGAAAACCAACACGCCCGTGATGGATATCGAACTCAGGCAGGGAGGCACAACACGAATAATTTAAACTCCGCCCCGAAATAATGCGCAGCGCCTTTCTTTTTTAAGCAGCGCCGAATCGGGAGCCGCACCTGCTTGTGCGGCCGCCCCCCCCCAAAAAGTAAGAACATCGACCTCCCTTTTCACAAAACCGGTATCCTCACTTGATTCTGTCACCACTTGACTGGGTAATCATCGGCGCATTTTTCTTTGTGCTGCTATCCATTGGCTACGCGGCCTCCTACCGTGCGGGCAACGACACGACCAGTTTTTTCCTTTCCGGCCGCAACATGCCCTGGTGGCTGCTGGGCGTATCCATGGTTGCGACCACCTTTTCGGCTGATACGCCCAACCTGGTAACGGATATGGTGCGCACCGGCGGCGTGGCAAGCAACTGGCTATGGTGGGCGTTTCTGCTTACAGGTATGCTCACCGTGTTTGTTTATGCCAAACTCTGGAACCGCTCGCAGGTTTTAACCGATCTGGAATTTTATGAGCTACGTTACTCCGGCAAAATGGCTGCATTTCTGCGCGGATTCCGGGCCGTGTACCTCGGCTTTTTCTTTAATGTGATGGTGATTGCGACCGTCTCCCTGGCCTTTATCAAAATTGCTGCCGTTATGCTGGGGCTTCAACCGGGGGTTGCCCTCATCATTGCTTCGGTAATTGTGGTGTTTTACAGCAGCCTGGGCGGGCTTAAATCCATCTTGTGGACCGATCTGTTTCAGTTTTCATTTGCCATGTTCGGCGCAGTAATTGCAGCGGTGTACATTATTGGTTCGCCTGAAGTCGGCGGGATGTCGAATTTACTGTCACACCCGAACGTGTCAGATAAGCTCAGCCTTGTGCCGTCCGTTTCACAGCCCGAGCTTTTTGTGAGCATCTTCCTGATTCCCATTGCCGTACAGTGGTGGGCTGTGTGGTACCCCGGTGCTGAGCCGGGCGGTGGCGGTTATGTGGCGCAGCGGATGCTGGCAGCCAAAAATGAATCGCATGCCGTTGGTGCAACCCTGCTCTTCAACTTCTTCCACTATGCCCTGCGCCCCTGGCCGTGGATTCTCGTGGGCCTTGCCTCGCTGGTGGTATTCCCTGATATCGCAAGCATGGTGGAAAGATATCCCGACGTGCCCGTTCAGTACATTCAGAACGACTTCGCCTACCCTGCCATGCTGCGCGAGTTTCTTCCCGCCGGCCTGCTGGGTTTGGTGGTTGCTTCCCTTATCGCGGCCTATATGTCAACTACGGCCTCACAGCTCAACTGGGGCTCCTCCTATCTGGTGAACGACTTTTACGGCCGTTTCTACAAACCCGACGCTACTGAAAAGCAGCGCGTCCGTTTCGGCCGAATCTCAACCGCAGCCCTGATGGGCTCCTCCGTTTTACTGGCCCTCGTGCTTCAAAATGCGCTTCAGGCGTTTCAGTACATCCTCATGATCGGAGCCGGCACCGGCCTGATTTATATTCTGCGGTGGTTTTGGTGGCGGATCAACGCCTGGTCCGAAATTTCCGCCATGATTGCCGCCGGCACTTTTTCAATGATTTTCATTCTGATTGAGAATTTCGTGATGCAGCGTCCCGAAACCGGCATGGTTGATGTGTTCGGGTTTCAGACAAGCATGAGCTACTGGAATGTGATCAAGCTGCTTGGCACGGTCTTCCTCACATCAGCCACCTGGATCATCGTAACCCTGCTCACCTCCCCGGTTGATAAAGCAACCCTGCGGAATTTCTACAGCCGAATACGTCCCGGCGGACCGGGATGGAAATCCGTAGTTGATGAGGCAACGGGTGAAGGGATTACACTCGTAAAAGAAGACAACCTGAAGTGGGATGTCCCGACCGGAATTCTCTGCATGATTCTGGGTACTACCATGATCTACAGCCTGCTGTTTATGATTGGCAACATTTTGTACGGCAACCTCATGCCCGCCGCTGTACTTGCCGCTATGGCCGCCGCCTCGGGTTTCCTGCTTACCCGATTCTGGAGCAAACTGAGGATGGAGTAATGCAGCCACCTGCTTATCAGCGCACAACAGCGCAGCTTTTCCGGTACACTATGCAGCCGAGAGACCGGGGTGCAGCATTCCGGCACGGGACACATCACCCTCTTACAAATATTAAATGAGCAAACCTGCCCTCGTAATTATGGCAGCCGGAACAGGCTCCCGTTTCGGCGGACTCAAACAGCTTGCAGCGGCAGGCCCCCTTAATCAGCGTATTATAGATTATTCTGTTTATGATGCCCGGCGCGCCGGGTTTGGAAAAATTGTTTTTGTGATCCGGAAACAGACCGAAGTAATCTTCCGTGATGAGGTACTGAAACCTTTTGAAGACCGCTTTGAAACCGAACTCGTTTTTCAGGAGCCGGATGAGTTACCGGCCGGATTCACAGCCCCGCCCGGGCGGCTGAAACCATGGGGCACAGGGCATGCTCTCCTTGCAGCCGAAAAAGCCGTGCATACGCCCTTTTGCGTAATCAATGCCGATGATTTCTATGGAGAAGCCGCATTTCGGCAAATGGCCGAATTTCTCAGGCAGCATGCAACCTCAAACCATTATGCCATGGCGGCCTACCGGCTGGAAAAAACTTTGTCAGCATTTGGGAGTGTTTCGAGGGGTGTTTGTGAAACCGATGAAAACGGATTTTTAAAGTCAGTGCAGGAACACAAAAACATCAGTCGTAAAGCGGAGCTGATTTTATCGGGTGAAGCTCCGGATGGAATCCCGCTTTCGCCCCAAACGCTGGTTTCGATGAACTGCTGGGGATTTGCGCCTTCGGTATTCACCCATTTGCTGTCCGGATTTGTGCGTTTTCTGGATGCGCGCATCAATCAGCCAGAAGCTGAGTTTCATCTTCCTGCGGTAATCGACCGCATGATCCGGCAGCAGCGCGCGAAGGTATCCGTTCTGGATTCCGGTTCTGACTGGTTCGGCATCACCTATCCGCCGGATTTGGAGCACATCCGAAGCCGGATCCGGCAAATGACCGAATCGGGGGAATACCCCGAAAACCTCTGGCCCCGCAAAACACACTAAACCTCCTGATTTTATTTTGATGGATGCTCTTTCCGACATTTTCAGTGCGTTCAGCACGGGTAGCCGAATGGCATACGCGGTGCCAATCGGCTCGGGCCACATCCACAAAACCTGGCTGATACACACGGAAAACCCAAACGAGCCGGGCTTCATCATGCAAAAGTTTAACGGGCACGTTTTTCCTGATTTTGACAAAGTGACAGAAAACCTGCTGCTTGTTACCGGGCTACTGAACCGGCACCCGGAGTACTCGAAAAGATACAGCATTGCCGCACCTTTGAGCAGCAGGGCCGGCGGCTACGCGGTAAGGCAACAAGACAGATCTGCCTGGCGCCTGTTTCAGCGGATAGCCCCGGGCCTGAGCTACGATTTGGTACCGGATGAGGCAACCGCCTTTGAAGCCGGCAAAATTTACGGTCTGTTTCTGGCAGCCCTGCAGGAACTCCGGGCGGACAAGCTCCATGAGGTGATCCCCGGTTTTCACAGCGTGTCGCTCAGATACAGGCAACTCCTGGACGCAGCAAAACCTGAACCTATTGGCCGCTTCGTGCATGCAGCACAGGAATTGAGATTCGCAAAAAAGCACATTGCGGAAATGAGCGTCATTCCGCGGCAGCAGCAGGCCGGCAGGCTTCCCCTTCGGGTAACCCACAACGACACAAAACTCAACAATGTGCTTTTTGATACGCAGATGCAGGCCAGAGCCGTTGTTGACCTTGATACCGTGATGCCCGGTTTATCCCTTTATGATTTTGGGGATTTGGTGCGTACCGCTGCTGCCACCAACAATGAAGACAGTGCAGAAACAGGGTTCAGCCTTTCCTGCTTTGAGGCCATAACCCGCGGATACCTGAAGGAAACGGCCACTATTTTGAGCCCGGAAGAAAAAAACCTGATGCCCCTCGCCCCGCGCTACATGGCCTACATAATGGGCATACGTTTCCTTGCCGATTACCTGAACGGCGACCTGTACTACGCAACGCATTACCCCGAGCAAAACCTCATGCGTTGCCGGGCACAATTCCAGCTGATGGAGGCCATGGCGAAGAATCATGACGCCTGCTGCCGCATCACCGAATCGGCCTGCAGGGCTTAACTTAAGGTTAGGGCACCACTACAGGCAGTTTGAGTTTATGAAATGCCGGTGCTTCGAGAGAACTCACACATGCCCCTGCGCAATCATAGCATCGGCCACTTTAATAAATCCGGCAATCGCAGCACCTTTTTCATAGTTAATACTGCCGTCGGTTTCGCCAAAACTGCGGCATTTTTCGTGAATATCGTGCATAATGCGATGCAGTTCATCATCAACGCGTTCGGCGCTCCAGCTCATTCGGATGCTGTTCTGACTCATCTCCAGGCCCGAAACGCTTACACCGCCGGCATTAGCTGCCTTACCCGGCGCAAAAGGAATCTGATGTTTATGGAAAAGCTTCACGGCTTTTTCAGTGCAGGGCATGTTCGCTCCTTCGGCAACCGCAAGCAGGCCGTTTTCGATTAGGGTTCGTGCATCATCCGCATCCAGCTCGTTTTGGGTAGCACAGGGCAGCGCGAGGCCGGCTTTGGCACCGTGCCGCCAGGGGGTGCCCTCGTACCAGCTGCAGGCGAAGGCCTCCTGACAAGCTTTAATGCGTCCGCGCTTTTCGTTTTTCAGTTCCATTATGAAATCCAGGTCTTCGTCTGTGAGCCCCTCCTCCTTAAAAATATACCCGTCAGAATCTGACATACTGAGCACTTTTGCGCCCATCTCAATGGCTTTCCGGCATGCAAACTGTGCCACATTACCGGAACCTGAAATCAGCACACGGATGCCATCCATCTGCTTCCCTGCGGCATCCAGCATTTCTTTCGTGAAGTACAGCAGGCCGTAGCCGGTGGCTTCAGGGCGAAGGATGCTTCCGCCGAAGGCTTCCCCCTTCCCGGTTAGCACTCCGCTGAAGGTGCCGGTAATGCGCCGGTACTGCCCGAAGAGATAGCCGATCTCACGGCTGCCCACACCGATATCGCCTGCCGGAATGTCTGTTTCCGGACCAATATGATTGTAAAGTCCGGTCATGAAGCTTTGGCAAAACCGCATAATTTCAGCGTCGCTGCGCCCCTTCGGGCTGAAATCAGCCCCACCCTTGGCACCCCCCATTGGTAAGCCTGTGAGGCTGTTTTTGAAAACCTGTTCAAAAGCCAGAAATTTGAGTACACTGAGATTAACTGACGGATGAAACCGAAGCCCGCCCTTGCAGGGCCCGATAACGCTGCTGAACTGTACACGATACCCCCGGCTGATGTGCTCCTGCCCGTCGTCGTCGGTCCAGGGAACACGAAACTGAATGATACGCTCGGGCTCGGTTAGCTTACTGAACAAAGCGGGATGGTTGTACACGGGCCGGGAAGCCGCAAACGGCACTACCCACTGAAGCACTTCATGAAGCGCCTGATGAAATTCAGGCTGATGCGGGTCACGCATCCGGGCGCGTTCAAGCACCTGTTCAAGACTAAGTTCGGTTGAATTTTCGGACATAGGCATCAATCAGCTAAGTGAAAATTAATGGATAAGAGCACCATTAAAATGCTCAATATTCGAATATCATCAAACAAAAAGAGTACTGTGCACTTCATTGGCTTCAGAATACTGTTCTTTAAGTTGTATATTAATTTAGTAATCATAAACAACAGGCTTCAATTTACAGGGGTAACATCTATGCATTACCAAAAAATACTGGTTGCAACCGATTTATCAGAAAACGGGAACCGCGCATTTGCAGTAGCTGAGCAGTACCGCAACATAGCCGGAGGTGTTATTACGCCTGCACATGCCTTAAACGAGCCTGTTTGGCCGGAAGGCATCCGCTTGCCCTCTCTTGATGATGCTGCCACCAAAAAGCTCATGGAATTTTCATATCGCAAATGCAGGGAAGCGGCTGAAAAACATACCCCGGCTGAGTTCGTTGATCAGCCTTACATCAGTTACGGCGATCCGGCCCGCACAATCGTCGGGGTTTCAGCGGGTTACGACATTCTGGTGATGTCCACACACGGCCGTACCGGTTTCCGCAAATTTGTGATGGGCTCCGTTGCCTCTAAAGTATGCCGGATGAGCAAAGCGCCGGTTTTGGTTACAAGCCCCGAAGACAGCCCGCGGCCTTTCAAACGCATTCTGCTAACCACTGATTTCTCTGACGAATCCTGCAAGGCATTCGACAAGGCACATTGGCTGCTACAAAATACGGACGCCGTTTTTACCCTGCTGCATGTACTCAGCATAGAGTACGCAGGCGGGCTGGCAGATAAGGAGGAACTCTATGTAACTGTTGCTGATCGCCTTAACCGCTTTCGCGACGAACACTTTGCCGGTTTTGCCGAACGCGTTCAAACCCATGTAATCGTTTCGGGCAACAGCGTGCACCGTGCCATCAGCAAACATCTTTCGGCAGATAAATACGATCTCATCATTATCTCAACAGCCGGCCGCACAGGTATGGATTATGTGGTGCTGGGAAGCACCGCAGCCCATATTATTCAGACCGCGCCGGTTCCGGTGCTTACCGTCAGACCCTGACAAAATAATGTTTGATCCGGCTTATTTCACTTTTATCCGACTGATATAACAAGGAGCATATCATGAAAAAGCTTAGCATTCTCGTACCAACTGATTTTACGAATACCGGTAATAAGGCTTTCAAAGATGCCGCAGATTATCTCACCTATTTTGAAGGCAGCATCACCCCTATGTATGTTTTTGAACCGCGGCACGGCATCTCTGATATCATTGAAGATGACGTAGCAGAAATGAAACAGGAGCTGCACAGCCGCATCCAAAATAAGCTGCTAAAAATTGCGGGGGAATATGCTGGTGGTGCTCAGATAAATGAACCCATTGTGGCTACCGGAAATATCGCCATGCAGATTGTGGGGGCCGCAGCAGATTTTGACCTCGTTTTTATTGCAACAAACTCACGAACCGGCCTCGACCGGCTCATGCACAGCTCGGTTGCCAACAAGATAATTTCTGTGTGCCCAAAGCCGGTCGTTGTTGTAACCGATGAATCCCGGCTTAGCCCGCTAACAAAAGTACTGATCCTCACTGATATGTCTGAAAACTCGACCGGCGTATTCAGCTACGCACGTCAGTTTGTAGCCCAAACAGGCATAAACGCCGATCTTGTTCACTTCGTGCACGTAGGTCCGCTCACTACAGGCAGCTCAGGTTCAATTGTAGAGCGCGGCAGAAAAGAGCTTTGTCAGCTTAAAGAAACCTATTTTGAGGAAGTATCCGACAAAGTGAAAGAGCAGGTACTAATTACAAGCGTTTCGGGCAGTGAAGCCATCACAAACCTTACCTACTCCAGAGATTACAATTTCGTATTCATGGCTACACTCGGCCACTCCAATATCCGCAACCTCATGGTCGGCAGTACGGCATCAACCATTATCCGCATGGTTGATACCGCCGTTTTTATCGTGAATCCTCAGGAGCACGCCTGATAACCCGATATGGCTGAAACCCTGAAAAACCATCATATTCTGATAAGCGGGGCCACACGCGGTGTTGGCCGCAGCATGGCCCGGCTGTTTGCTGCGCGGGGCGCAAAACTCTCCCTCATCGCCCGCAACCTCACTGAGCTCGAACAGCTCCGGGATGAACTCGGAGAGCATGTACGCGTTTATGCCGCTGATGTTAGCGACTATGCCGCTATGGCTAAAGCCCTTGCGTGGTTCAGGGGAAAACAAGGCCCGGTAGAAATCCTCGTTAACAATGCTGGTATTGGCAGCTATACGCCCCTGAATGACCTGACCGAAACTGAACTGCTCACAACCTTCAGGGTTACTGCTGAAGCCGTGCTAATGCTCACCAAAAGGCTTCTTCCCGACCTCAGGGCCGCAGCAAACGGGCAGGTGCTGAATATCGCTTCGGACCTCGCAAGGCGGCCGCTTGCAAACATGAGCGTGTACACAGCCGCCAAACACGCCATGGCCGGCTTCTCCCAGAGCCTCACACGCGAACTCGCCAAAGAAGGCATACGGGTGATGCTGCTCAACCCCGGCATCATCGATACGGGCTTCGGAGGGCGCTCCGCCGGCGATGTGCCCCCTCCCTACGGCCTTGCCGCCGATGACCTTGCCGAAATCGCTGAATTTATGCTCACCCGCCCGCCTTACCTGATCATGGATGAAGTTACCATTCACCCCATGAAACAGGATTTTTAGCAGCGTTTTTGGTGTTTATCAGGTGATGGCATCCCACCCTGAACTACAAAAATCCAATCAAGAGAATCCATGAGCAGCTTATCCGACGAAATTGCTGATTTACGGAAAAACTACACCCTAAACTCCCTCGATATTTCAGATGTGCAGGCAAACCCGCTTGTACAGTTTCAGCAGTGGTTTGATGAAGCACTTGCATCAAAACTGCCCGAACCCAACGCCATGGTACTTGCTACTACCGACAGCACAGGCCAGCCTTCCGCCCGCGTTGTACTCCTGAAAGGACTGGATGACAGGGGCTTCCTTTTTTATACCAACTATGACAGCCGAAAAGGCCGGCAGCTTTCCGAAAACCCAAAAGCTTCGCTTTGCTTCAACTGGCTGGAGCTTGAGCGGCAGGTACGCATCGAAGGCATTACCGAGCGCTTGCCGGAAACCGAATCAGATGCCTATTTTCTTTCTCGCCCGTTTGAAAGCCGTATCGGGGCACTTGCATCAAAGCAAAGTACTGCTGTAGAAACCCGGGCTCAGCTCGAAGAAACCTACGCAGGGCTGCTCAGGAAATTCGGGGGAAAGCCGGTACCACGACCGAAGAACTGGGGCGGTTATGTGGTGCGACCGCTGCTTATCGAGTTCTGGCAGGGCCGCCCCGGCCGGCTGCACGACCGGATTGAGTACCGGAAGACCGAAGGTAACGGCTGGTCGCTAACCCGGCTTTCGCCCTGAATACCGGCAGCCACCCGCATCCGCTTCAGGCTATACAGAAACATTCCCGAATACCGGCTGAACGCCATTCAAATGCTGGTTAAATACCGGAATAAGTATATTAAAAAAAAGCAACCGGCTTCCGATTTTTGAAGATGAAGGCATACAAACAAAGCATATACGCCAAAAAAGTATTGGTTTGAACAAGTCCTATTTCGTATAATGCTATGAGATTATTTGACACTCAATCAACCTTACTGTAATCATTATTTATTCGGAGGAATTTATTTTGGCTATTCACGAATTGGCAGGTAAGCCGGCTCCAGAATCTATTTTAACCAACATTCCGCGCCTCGTCAGTAAATATTATACGCTTAAACCAGACGCCCATGATCCGGCTCAGGCTGTAAGTTTTGGTACATCAGGGCACAGAGGCTCATCCACAAATTTATCTTTTAACCAGAATCATATTTTTGCGATTTGTCAGGCCATAGCCGAGTACCGCAAGGGCAAGGAAATTCACGGCCCGCTGTACATTGGCATGGATACGCACGCGCTTTCAGAAGCCGCGCTTCAGACGGCAATCCGCGTTTTCGCAGCTAACGGCGTACATGTAATGGTTGAGAACGGAGGCGGTTATACACCAACTCCGGTTATCTCGCATGCGATCATCACATACAACAGTCAGAATCCTGAATCACCGGCTGACGGTATCGTCATCACCCCGTCTCACAACCCTCCGGAAGACGGCGGCATAAAATACAACATGACCCACGGCGGACCGGCCGATTCCAAAACTACTAAAATTATTGAGGACCGCGCCAACGACATGCTTAAAAGCGGCCTCAAAGACGTGCTCAAAATGGATTTCGAAGATTCGTTTGAGGGGCCGCACATCCATGATTACGACTACATTACCCCCTATGTGGAAGACCTCAAAAACGTGATCGATATGGAGGCCATCAGCAAGAGCGGCATCAAAATCGGCGTTGATCCGCTTGGGGGCTCAGGCATCAAATACTGGCCTGCGATTGCAGAGCGCTATGGTTTGGATCTCACGATCGTCAATAATCACGTTGATGCTTCCTTCCGGTTTATGCACGTGGATAAAGACGGCAAAATTCGCATGGACTGCTCCTCCCCTTACGCCATGGCCGGACTTATAAAATACAAAGATCAGTTCGATATCGCTTTCGGAAACGACCCTGACTATGACCGGCATGGTATCGTAACCAAAACCGGGCTCATGAATCCGAATCATTATCTTGCCGTTGCTATCTGGTATCTTTTCCAGAACAGGCCGCAGTGGTCTGAAGAGCTCAAAATCGGCAAGACTCTGGTTTCAAGCTCCATGATCGACCGCGTAGCCGCGAGCATCGACCGTGAAGTTTCAGAGGTACCGGTTGGCTTTAAATGGTTTGTTGACGGGCTGTTTAACGGGGAATACGGCTTCGGCGGAGAGGAAAGTGCCGGCGCAAGCTTCCTGAAGTTCGACGGAAAGCCGTGGTCAACCGATAAAGACGGCATCATCATGAACCTGCTTGCGGCTGAAATTCTGGCCAAAACAGGAAAGAGTCCATCCGAGCACTATGCTGAATTCGAGAAACAATTCGGCTCCCCCGTTTATGAGCGGCTTGATGCCCCTGCCTCACCGGAGCAAAAAGCTATCCTTTCCAACCTGAACGCAAACGACATCAAATCAGACACGCTAGCCGGCGAACAGATCATTGCGAAACTTACACACGCGCCCGGCAACGGCGCTGCCATCGGCGGGCTTAAGGTTGTAACCGAAAACGGCTGGTTTGCAGCGCGGCCTTCAGGCACGGAAAATATCTACAAAATCTATACAGAGAGCTTCAAAGGGAAAGAGCATCTTGCCCTGATCCAAAAAGAAGCGCAGGAACTTGTAAGCAGCTTATTTTAAGCTGCTTATCGGATTTATAAATCGATACCCTTTTCATACCCAACGCGCCGGCTCAACTGAGCCGGCTTTTTTTATGAGCAAACACCGCATCCTCACCGGCATCAAACCATTCATATACTTACTGCTGCTGCTGCTCATTGCGGGATGCCGGCAGTTTCCGGGCCATTACATCGCTTTTAACAGCTGCCTTCAGGAAAACACAACAATAGGTGAAGACTTTCTGGTAGCATATGCGGAGCTCGAAAATTTCCTGCTCGCCGAAGGGTACCTGAACGAGCCTCACCGCCCGGACTATGCCGCTTTACTGCAAGATCTTGCAACTGAAAACCGCAGCATCAGCTGGCGCAGCGCTGCTCCTCAGGTGCGTGATTTTTGGGGGCTTCAGCAGGAGATTACCTTTGGGGCATTTCCGCTATGCGCACAGCAGGTTTCAGCGGGCAGCATAGCAGATGAAGCCGGTAGCCTAAGCAGGCTTTCCTCCGTTTATGAAAAGTTTTATGATGATGAAAACGCCACTTTCAGAAATCCGGAATTATTACAGTCTCTTTCTGATGCCGTATCAGATGAAGATTTTGGTTTCCTGCTCTACCGCGCACCCCTGCTCACCTTCGTTGTGTACCTGATGGAATAAATTTCAACTATTTTCCTCTCTGCTCATCCTTTAATCCAAAAGGCTCCTTCTAATTTGCGGACCGTTGCAAACCCGCACAACATGCCGATAATACCGAATACGGCCCAAGCGAAACCGGCTTCCGCAAACGGAATCTTCAGCACCCAAGCTTCATAAACCAAGGAGCTGAATCCGGCTATATGAAGAGCTTCGGGAATACTTACTATCAATGCGCCGCTAACCGCACCCGTATAAACGAATCTGTGAGCAAACGGCCCTCCTGCCATGGTAAGCAAAATGAGTGCAATCGCCACCGGGTAAACCAGCACCAGCAGCGGATAAGCAATATTTACAATTTCAGTGACCCCGCGAGTGGCAAAAAATCCGCTGAATAATACCGTGATTACTGCCACGAGTTTGTAACTAAGGCGCTGCGTTGTTAACCGGCTAAAATACTCTGCAACCGTTGCTGTGAGCCCGATAGCAGTGGTAAGGCAGGCGATGGTAACGGCTATACCGAGAGCCAGTGCACCTCCATTACCAAGCAGCTGCTGTGTGATGCCGATTAACAGTACCGTACGCTCAACATCCGGCCCGTAGAGTTCTACAGCTGTCGCACCAAGATACATCAGCCCGCCATAAAAAATCAGCAGGCCGGCAACAGCCACACAAGCTGCAAAAAGCGTAAGCCGCGTCTGCTCTTTGGGCGATTTATACCCCTGATACACCAAAGCTGCAATCACGATTTGGGTGAAAACGAGCGAGGCAAGGGCATCCATCGTTTGGTAGCCTTCCCGGAAACCGTCGCCGAAGGGTGCTTTCAGGCTTACTTCAGCCGGGGTACCAAGCGGGTAGAATATCCCCCGAATGATTATCCAGCCGAGGGTAAGCACGAGAACCGGTGTAAGATACTTGCCGATTTTTTTTACCACCGAGTTGCGGTTCATTGCAAACCAGAGGGTGAGCCCGAAAAACAGCACTGAAAACAGCACCGGCGAAAAATCGGGCCAAATAGCTCCGGCCCCAAGCTCAAAAGCCGTAGCACCGGTTCGCGGAATGGCAAGCAGCGGACCTATCGCAAGAATTACAATGATGCTCAGCCCAACCCCAAACCAGCCGGAAACCCGCCCGCCCAGATGCTCAACCGAGCCGCCTGCTCTTGATGCCGCAAGAATACCCAGCAACGGAAGACCAATACCTGTGGCAGCAAAGCCCAAAAAAGCCCACCCCCATTTTTCACCGCCTAACAAACCCATATAGGGCGGAAAGATGAGGTTTCCGGCCCCAAAAAACATGGCAAATAAGGCAACTCCTATAATAAACGCATCACGCGTCTGCCTCGAAAACATCATGTAAATATAAAGTTAAAGGAAATTCTACATGTGGTTTGGATCCTGTATTTCGCACATACAACGTAACACTTCTGCGGCTTTCTAACCAGCTGCTTTTTCAGTTATGCTGCATTCACCACGTTGGCCGAACTTCCAATAAATAAATTGGAAAGGAGAGGTTTTTAAAGTTTGAATTTTCCTAAATTACAAAATAAGACTACTAAATTTTTACAATACTCGTATCTGCCATTAATCCGGCATTACAGAACCTTATCTTATGATCGTTTCCGACCTTTCGGCATTTCAAAATCTCCCGCTACCTTATGCACGATTCCATAAAGGTGCATCCGATACTGAAACTGAAACTGAACCCAATTATATTGCGCAATCATATAACACAGCGTTTGGTGAACTATTCGGCTTGTCACCGATGCATCCAAAAAGTTGGCTCAGCCTGCGTTTTCTGTGTATGAAACGGGGAATCGACTACTCAAGCTTAACCGAATATCTTAAACGCAATCCAAGTTCCGGTCAGGCCGAGTGCCTTACGTTTACTACAAAGCCGGGAGTAATGAGGGTTTTAAACAGCCTGCAGGTTTATGTGTGGATGGATCAGGAAAAATACCTGAACCTTTTGTTTAAAGATGAGGCGAAACAAATACTGATGCCTTACACTGGCAATCAGTCGCGTCTGGAAAAGCAACCCGTTGCTTACGATAAGCATCAGCATTTTGAACGCCCGGAACCAAATCAACCCTGCAGCTACATCTACGCTGCACCGTTCGGAACTTTCGTAACAGATGCGAACGGATGCTACCTCGACGTAAATCCCGCTGCAAGTGAACTCAGCGGGTACCCGACTGAGGAGCTGTTACAGATGCATATTACCGATATTATCGCTCCTGAAGACCTCACCTCAGCTCTTTACTTTCACGAAAAGCTAAACAAAACAGGTCGGAATGAAGGCGAATTCAGGCTGCTAAGAAAAGACGGCTCACGTGTATGGTGCTATATCTCGGCCGTGAAGTTGTCAAATGATCGTTTTTTAGGCTTCCATATCGACATAGCCAATGAAAAAAATGCAGAGCAAACCTTAGAACAGGAACGGAAACGGCTGTTTAACATCCTGCAAGGCACAAGGGTAGGTACATGGGAGTGGAACTTACAAACCGGCGAAGCCGTGCTGAATGAAATTTGGGCTTCCATAATCGGTTATGCCCCCGATGAATTAAGCTCACCCTTCCGCTATCCGGATTGGGAACAACTTGTTCACCCTAACGATTTGCCAAAAACGGTCGGGCTGCTTGAAAAAGTAATTTCAGGGGAAGAAGAAATCTACGAGTGCGAAATCAGGATGAAGCACAAAAACGGCAATTGGGTATGGGTACACGACCGGGGTTCGATTACTGAATTTGACAGCGAAGGAAAACCTTTGCTCATGTCAGGAACTCAGTCTGATATTTCGGAAAGAAAAAAATTTCAGGAGGATATGGAGCAAAGTGAGAGACACTTCAGAGCCCTTTTTGAAAATCACTCTGCCGTTAAACTGCTTATAGACCCGGATTCAAAACGGATTTTAGATGCCAATAAAGCCGCTGTTTCTTTTTATGGCTGGAAAAAAACGCGCCTGCTTGAAATGAGCATCCCTGACATCATGGTTTCTGGTTTTGATGAAGAATTATCAGCTGCGAATGAACCCGATATCGGGCAGGCTAAAACCAAACAACAGCATCTTAAAGCTGATGGCAGTATTGTGGATGTAGAAATGTATAACAGCCACATCCACCTGGACGGGCAGTTATTATTGCACACAATTGTACACGATAACAGTGCAATCGTTAAGGCGGAAAGCAGACTATTACACGAACAAGTGTTCAGCAAAGCCATTCTTGAAAGTGCTATGGACGGCATAGTTGCCTGTGATGAACTTGGAAAACTAAAACTTTTTAACCGCGTTGCCAGAGAATGGCATGACGCTGAGCCTGATGGATCTACGCCACCAAGCTGGAGTGGCAGGTACGGTTTGTTTGACAGTGAGGGGAAGAAAAAACTAACTGCTGACGAAGTTCCGCTTACGCGTGCATTCAAGGGCGAAATTTTTCAAAATGCCCTAATGTCTATCAAAGTGCCGGGCAAAGAAATCAAATACATATCGGCAAGCGGCACACCATTTTATGATAATGAAGGAAGAAAACTCGGGGCTGTTGTAATTATGCGGGATATCAGTGACCGCAAAGCACTGGAAAAACAGATCAAACTGCAGCTTCATGCGCTCAGATCCACATCAAACGCCATTGCGATAACAGATCGCGATGGTACCCTTGAGTGGGTAAATCCTGCGTGGGAGCAGCTTACCGGATTCACGGAAACTGAAGCTATCGGCCAAAACCCGCGTATTTTGAAATCCGGTAATCAGCAGAAATACTATTACGAACAACTTTGGAGTACTCTTTTAAGCGGCAAAAACTGGAAAGGTGAGCTCATCAACAAGCGAAAAGACGGCAGCACTTATTTCGAGTATCAGACCATAACGCCAATTTTTAATGAAGAAAACGAAATCACACACTTTATCGCTGTTAAACAGGATGTCACCGACCAGAAAGAGTACGAGCAAAAACTGCTCGCACAGAACGAAACCCTCAAACAAATTGCCTGGCATCAAAGCCACGTTGTACGCCGGCCTGTTGCTAATATCATGGGCTTGATTGATTTCATCAAAACTGAAAACGAACTTTCTGAGTCACAGTACACCAACATCCGTTACCTTGAAGAGGAAATCGGCAAACTCGATGAAATTGTTAAAAAAATAGTTCAGGAAGCCAACTTGATCACAGAAGGTAAGTTCAGTCTAAAAAAATAAGCCGGTTAATGCTTTAAATACAGCATCTGTGCGATTCAGAGTGAAAACCAGAAGGTTGTACCTTTATCTGTAGCCGAATCGAACCATATCTGACCGCCATGTCGGTCAATGATCCGCTTTACCGTACTAAGGCCAACGCCGGTACCGTCAAACTCGGTCTGATTGTGGAGCCGGATAAAAGGCCGGAACAGGTTCTCCGCTTTATCCATATCAAAACCGCTGCCGTTGTCTTTCACAAAGAAAATGGTCTTGTCGTTTTTGACTTCCTTACCGATGTGTATTTCCGGTTTTTCTTTCTTTTGGCTGTATTTGAGGCTGTTTTCAATCAGGTTATTCATCACAATCCGAATCAGCGGGCGGTCGGCCATAATTTCCATGCCCTCATCTATGGTCACCTCGTATTCTTTTCTGTAGGTGAGGTTGGTGAGCTCTTCAACCGTTTTTTTAGCCATTAAAGTCAGATCAATTTTCTGTAGATGAATTTCGAGGCTGGCAGATCTTGAATAGCCCAGCAGATCATTAACGAGCTGCTGCATGTTTTTTGAGGAAATCAGGATAGACTCAAGAAATGAAATGGCATCTTCGTCGAGTGCACTGCTGTAGTCATCCTTAAGCAGTTCCGTAAGCCCGATAATACCGCTCAGAGGCGATCGCAGATCGTGCGATACCGTTCGTGCAAACGATTCAAGTTCCTGATTGGCATCCTCGAGATTCGCATTGAGCTCTTCGAGCCGGCGCTGTGTTTTTATCAGCTCCTCGTTCCGGCTGATGGCAGCTTCATAAACCGATAGCAGTAAATCCAGAATCTGCTTTTTATCAGAGTTGATTTCAAACTTCTGATTCTGAAACACAATCTCGATGCTCATATCCCCCGAGCCCATGCGCCGCACATGCCGGTTGGCAATCAGGTAGCTGATGCGCGACATCAGGTAGGCATCTTCGTAGGGTTTTGTGATGAAATTATCAGCCCCGGCCTGCAGGCCTTTGATGATATCCATAGGGTCGCCAAGTGATGTAAGCAGGATAAACGGCACATCCCGCAGGGCCTCATCCTCCTTCACTTTCCTGCAGAATTCGTAACCATCCATTACAGGCATCATCACATCACTAATGATAAGGTCTGGTTTCTGCTGCCGCGCCTGTGCGAGTGCTTCCTGCCCGTCTTTACAGGCTACAGCCCTGATTTTTTTGGTATCAAAAAAACGCTTCAGCTTTTTTGCCTGCACCAGGGAGTCTTCAGCCAACAGTACATAGCCCTTTTCAAAAGATTGCTCAATCAGATAATTCATAACACATGTTGGGTTTAGTTATTTAAGCTCATTTAATTTGCCGGCTATGAGTTCCGGCGGCAATACAAGGGTTGCACCTCCTTTGCTTACTACCGAACCGGGCATCCCAAAAACCAGGCAACTTTCTTCATTTTGCACCAGCGTTAACGCTCCGGCCCGCTTCAGAGCAATCATTTCGTCGGCACCGTCTCTGCCCATTCCGGACAGCATTACCGCCACGGTATTGGAACCAAAAGTACGCTCAGCACTTTCAAACAAAACCGAAACGGAAGGCCGGTGCCCTTTATGAGCCTCCCCTGAAGTGAGCGTTAGGCTGGTTCGGCTCTTCAGCTCAAGGTGCGTTCCACCGGGGGCAATGTAAACAGTTCCTGCGCTCATTTTTTGGTCTTTTTCGGCAATACAAACCTTTAGCGCTGTATGTGTATCAAGCCACTTACAATAGGTGTCCGTAAACTGTTCGTGTATGTGCTGCACTACGAGAATCGGGAACGGGAAGCTTTCCGGAATTCCTCCAAGTACGCTGCGAAGGGCTTCAGGACCGCCCGCTGAGGCGCCAATCACAACAATTTTCCTGAATTCGTCTCCAAATGCCTTCGTATGAGATACTTCCGTCGGGCTCATTTTTTCAGTGCGGGGTATCGCTTTGGGTGCCGCAGATTTGCGCCTCACCACTTTTACACCTGCCATATTCCTGAGCATGCGCAGGTACAGAGCAGACGAGCGGCCATAATTTTCGTGTCCCGGACCATTAGGTTTCGGCATAATGTACACAGCCCCTGCGGCCATGGCCCTAACTGCAAGCTCTTTCTCTGAGTCGTTATATAAACTGCTCACAATCAGGATGGGAACCGGTTCCTGCTGCATGATAAGCAGGGTTGCTTCGATGCCATCCATAACCGGCATATGTATATCCATGCTAACCACATCCGGGCGCAGTTCCCGAATCATCTTGAGGGCTGTCTGCCCGTCGTTGGCCATACCCGCTACTTCAAAACCCGGATCAGATTCAATAATTCGCTGATGAAGCCTTCGGCTTGTGATGCTGTCATCAACAATGAGTACCCGTATTTTGGTTGCCGCTGCGGAGCTGTTCATAAAGCCTTTACACTAACCTTTTGATGGTATCGATGAGGTTGCTTTCCCTGAAATTACTTTTAACAATATAAGCATTTGCCCCCGCATCCATACCGCGGTTCCGGTCATCGGGGGTTTCAAGGGCAGTTACAATGATAACCGGCAGATCCTGCAGCGCGCTCTGCTTTCTGATCTGAGCCGTAAGTTCAAAGCCGTTCATTCGGGGCATTTCCACATCAGTAACTACAACATCGAAGGTGCCGGTCATCAGTTTTTCGAAGCCATCCTGCCCGTCGAAGGCCGTAGTTACTTCGCAGCCGGCAAGCTCAAGGTAGTTCCGCATGGTGTTGCGGATGGTGATGGAATCTTCGGCTACGAGCACCCTCGTTTTCTGCTCCGGTTTTTCTGCCGTGGCAGCATCCCCGCTGCGAACCTGAAGCCCGAGGCCGGCCGCGCTCACAAATAACTCTGAGGGCCTGAGCACCGGCACTATACGGCCGTCGCCCATCAGGCAGGCACCTTCAACATGTTTCACCCACCGCAGCATCGCGCCCAGCGGCTTCACGATACCCTCATGCTCGCCCAAAATAGTATCAACCAGAAAAATGAGGCGGCGGCCTTCCCGCTCAAGGAGCAGCCCGGTCATCATCGGCCCACCAGGCTTGCGCTCCCTGCTGCTCAGCCCCAACACGGCAGAAAGCTTCACCAGGGCAACCGTGTGCCCGCCTGTCTGAACCACGCTCTTTGACTCTACGGTTTTCACGCGTGAGGCATCAACCCTAACCGCACGGCTTACGGCCTGTGCCGGCATCAGGAAGAGCTCAGATGCGCTTTCAACCAGAATACCCTGAAAGGTTGCGAGTGTTTGCGGCAGGGTGATTACAAACCGTGTACCCCTGCCGGGCTCGCTTTCCACATCAATCGTGCCGCCCATGTTGGTGATCTTCTCCAGAACAATGGCCATACCGAGTCCGCGGCCCGAAACATCGGTAATCATGCGGCTTGTGGTAACACCCGATGCAAAAATGAGCCGGTTTATTTCCGCCGTGCTTATTTCCTGAAGGGCCTCTTTCGAAACTGCCCCCGATTTGCGGGCAGCCTCGAGCAAGCGCTCCCGGTTGATGCCTGCACCGTCATCTTCAATAACAATCTGAACTTTACGGCCGTCGGCTTTGCCTACCTTAACCGCAAGCTTTCCCATTTCGGACTTGCCAGCCTTTTTCCGCTCAGCCTTTGGCTCAATGCCGTGATCTACGCTGTTGCGGATGAGATGAATCAGCGGATCTTTGAGTTGTTCCAGAATACGGCGGTCGAGCTCGGTTTCCGCACCTGAGATCGCTATTTCCACTTCTTTGCCGCTGCTTTTAGAAAGATCGCGCACCAGCCGGGGCACAACGGCGAAGAGTACCGAAAACGGCTGCAGCAGGGTGTGCCGCATATGTTCAACCAGCTCGTCGATATTTCGGCCGGAGCGCCGCTGATGCGCGCTGAGCTCATCTGAGAGCCGGGCCAGCCGCCCGGCTGAGGAGCGTAAATCCTGAATGGTCTTCCGCAGGGCAACCCGCTCATCGGGCAGCGTTGCCTGCCGGTTATCCGTGAGTTCTTCTTCCAGCCGGGCTCTCAGCCGGGCAAGCTCCGCTGCACTTTCCCCGAACTCATCCGCGTGCCAGCGCAGAATATTCCTGCTTGTAATCATTTCTTCGGCAAGGTTCAGAATTTCGAGCAGCCGGGTTACGGGTACCCGAACCGTCTCATTTTCAGAAACGCCCCGGCCGCTTGTATTTACAGCACTGAAATCAGCGGGAGCCGCATCCTGCTGTGCTTCCGGCCCGGCTTCAGAAGGAGTTTGCTGTGTCTGCGGCTGCCGCTGCTCTTGTTCTTCCTTTTTTTGGTGTGTGTGTTTTTCGGGTGATGGCTTCTGAGGCCTTAGCTGTGCTTCGGGCGGTTCCGGCTCCGGCACTGACTCACCGGCAGCCGGTTGAGATTTAACTCTCGCGGGCTGCGGTTCCTGCTCAGCTCGCCCTTTCTTCACATTCCTGATGGCCTGCACCCGGCCAATCATCAGGTTGAAATCATTCTGAGAAACTGACTTCAGAGGCTTGTCTATTTCGCCGAGCAGGGCTGCGAGCATGTCCGTTGCGGGGTATAGCACATCAAACATAGCCGGATGCAGTGTGAGCTTCTTGTTTTTTACTTCATGAAAAACACCCTCAAGCACCATAGCGAGCTGCTCCAGGCGCTGCAGGTTTACCGCCCGCGCAGCACCCTTCATGCTGTGAATCACCCGGAAAACCTCTTCCGTTTTGGTGGGATTTCCGCCTGAATCAGCTGATTTTTCCAGCTCAAGCAGTCCGTCTCCGATCACCTGAAGGTGCTCGGCAGCTTCCAGCTTAAAGTCTTCCAGCAGTTCTTTCAGGAATTCTTCGTCAGAAGTACTCATACCTTCAGAGCCTGTATTTTTCTATAATCTGCTCCAAATTACGGGCAAGTTCGTTCAGTTCCTGAATCGCCTGCTGTGTCTGCCGGCTGCCGCTTACGTTCTGATCGCTTGCCACGCGTATGTTTTCCATAGCCGGGGCAATCTGCTCCATACCAGCGAGCTGCTGCTGACTCGATGAGGAAATCTGCACAGAGGCATCGAGGGCTTCATCAATACTTTCAATGAGCGCCTCCATAATGCGGCGCTCTTCCATTACCGTGCGACTGCCTTCCTCTACGGTAGTAGTCCCGGTACGGATGGCTTCTGCCGTATCGCTCACTGACTTTTGAATATCGTTGAGGATGCTCTTGATTTGCGCGGCTGATTTCTTGGACTGTTCGGCCAGGCTCTTGATTTCCTGCGCCACAACAGAAAAGCCTTTGCCATGCTCGCCCGCTTTTGCGGCTTCGATTGATGCATTCACAGCCAGCAGATTCGACTGATCGGCAATATCTGATACAGTAGTCGTGATTTCGCCAATAGAGCGGTTTTGCTCGGAGAGGCGTGTGATGGCTTTCTGAACGACCTTCATCTGCTGGTCAATTTTATTCATGCCGTCAACCATAAGCCTTGATGCTTCGAGGCCCTGATCTCCCATACTTGCTGATTTCTTCGAGGTCTCCTGTAGGTTCCGCGCACGGTCGCTCGCTACTGAGGCCGTTTGCCGCACCTCCTCAACCGTTGAGGTCGTTTCCGCAATGGCCGTAGCCGTTTCCGTTGCCCCGGTTGAAATTTCAGTAACCGTAGTCTGAATTTCAGCGGCTGAAGTGCCCAGTACCTGAATACTGCTTTTCAGCTCGGTTGTGATACGCCGCATGGTGCGGTACAGCAGAAAAGCGGATGCCATAATGAGACCAATCAGCAAAATAGCTGATAAAATCATGGCGCGCGCACTTGAAGCTTTCTGCGCATCGGCCTCAATTCTGATTTCTTCCCGTTCCTCCATTATCACATCCTGCAACGCTCCTAAGGCTGCGAAAACAGTTTCATAGGAATCAAAATCATCAGCGCTGAATGCCTGAATGGCCGTACCCGTACCGGCAACCGCAGAGCGAAGCTGCTGACTATTTTGCTCGTACTCATCAATCAGCGAATTTAAGTGGGGCAGCAATCCGAAAATTTCGGCGTTTATTGCAGGTCTGTTCACCGCAGCCTGCTGAAGCCGCTGTGTTGCCTCCTTCAGGCGGCGAATCTGAACTTCGCTCTCGGCCGTTTTGGTTTCCCGCAGATCAGCAGCCACAACCGCTTCAAACTGCAAGATGAATATCCTGGACGTCAGGTTTGAGATAAGATCGGCCTGATCAAAAAGCTCTGTAAGCTCCTCAAGTTCATCAGCTGATTCTCCAAGCCTGATTAAATTATTATTCAGGTAGATGAACGTGAGCGCAAATACGGATACCAGTGCAACTGCAAAGGCAATGATGCGTCCGGTAAAACTTAGGTTGAAGAAATTCATAGCACTGTACTGATTAAATATTAATGATCAACGATTAATTGCCGGCTTTTGAGCAGCGCCCTGCCGTCGAGTAAAATGGTGTATTCATCAGCCATGCCGGCTATCAGCTCAGAGCCAAGGCGGCTCACTGTAGCAGGGGCTTCGCGTATATCTTTCTGAAGGATGAACTCAGAGCCCAAAATGCGGTCGCAAAGCAGGCCGAACTCCATGCTGCCATCACGCAGAAGCAGCACCTTGTTCATTTCCGTAAGGCCTGTTTCGTGTATGCCCAGCAGTTTTTTGAGGTTCACCACCGGCACAAGGGTACTCCGGAAATTGATGACGCCCATCACAAACGCAGGGGTACCCGGTATGGATGTAAGGTCGCGCAGGGAGAACACTTCATGAACGCAGGAGGCCTCAATGGCAAAGGTTTCGGGGTAGAGCAGGAAACGAATCACCGAAATGCGCTCACCCGGCTCTTCTTTGCGAAGCGGCTCAGCTAATTTCCTGGCCCGTTTTTTAAGAATTTCGAGGCTGTTAGCAGTATGCATCACATCAATACATTACAAATTATGAGGTTTCAGAGAGAGCCATACGACGCAGGCTTCCGGCTGAGAGGCCGTCCAGCTCGGGCAAGGACTCGGCATCATCAAGCAGGTCAATCAGCGAAAGCAGGCGGCGGAGGTGTTTCTGACTGAGCTCCGTTTTGCCCAAATGAGTGAGCAAACGACTTCGGGTAAAAAGAGCGCTTTTATTATCGGGTTCCAGATACAGCACTTTCACCAGCTGTGCATCTGCTTCTTCCGTACGCCCCTGCTCGGCAAGGATGTCGGCAAGCAGCAGCAGCATCGCGGGGTAGTCAGGCCGGGTGGTAAGAATGCCGGTAAGCTGCTGTTCCGCCTCAGCGTAACGGCCGGTATTGGCATATGCACGGGCCAGCATCTCCCCGACCAGCACAGAGTACCCGTGTTCTTCTACATAGCGCTCTGCAACCTTGATACACTGCGCGTAATTTTGGGCTTCAAACAAACTGCGGATCTGACTTAGACTGAGCATTGCCTTTTTCTCAGCTAAGTACTTTTCATTTCCCGGCAGCGGAGTTACCCGCTTTGCAACAGCCCGCCTTCTCTCATCCGATGTTTCCTCCTGCCGTTTGGGCCTGTTGCCCGGAGTGAGTTTTTTTAGCGGAACGGGGTAATTTTCAACAGGCGGAAGCTGAATGGATACGGCTTTGTTTGATTTCTGGTAGAAGAGTCCGGTGCCATGCTGACGCCTCACAAACAGACCGAAATACACTTCGTTCAGCTCTACCTGACTTGTAACAAACCACCCTTCAGCTGTAAGCGCCTCCCAAAAGCGTGCCGCCACAGCCTCAATAACTTCCGGACTGAAATACATCAGCACGTTGCGGCAGAAAATGATGTCGCAGCTGCCGGGGTACGGCACAACCGGCGCGTAGCTTTCCCCGATGAGGTTCAGCTGCTGAAACGTTACCATCTTTTTGATTTCGGGGATGAGCTCAAAAGTATCGCCCTTCTTTATGAAATACCGTTCTTTGATGAACTCCGGGGTATCGCGAAACGACCAGCTCCGATAACGTGCTGCCTTTGCTTTTTGGAGGGCAGCGGCGTTCAGGTCAGTGGCGGTAATCCGGATATCCCATTTGTCAAGATCAGGGAGAAACTCTTTTAGGGTCATGGCGATGCTGTAGGGCTCCTCACCACTGCTGCAGCCGGCACTCCAGATGCGAAGCTGCCGGAACTTCGGGTGAGTTGCCTCACTGCGTGGTTTCAGCAGTTCGTTTCTAAGCAGGGTGAAAGCGGCTTTCTCCCGGAAAAAGTAGGTTTCACCGACAGTCAGGTTTTGGGTAAGGGCTTCATATTCTGAAGCGGAAAGCCTATCGGATGAAAGCCACTCCAGTACAGCAGAGGGCCGGGGGCTTCGCTGAAGTGCAATTGCTGCCCGGCTGAGATGGTGCTCCATGCTCTTCCACTGCGACCGTTTGAAGTCGAGCCCAAAGTGACGATGCACATGGCATGCAAGTTTCTGATGTACCGAATCCTGTTCCATTGAGGATCGCTTAGCTTTCGGAATATTTTTCCATGAGACCTTCGAGATAATGCTGAAGCCTTTCGGTTAGAAGCTGCTCAGCGCGGTAAAGGAGCAAAATCCCGCTGTCATCCCGCATAACTTTTGCCCTTTCAAGGTGAACTTCAGAAAGTGCAGCAAGATCAGCCTCCGTATCAGCTTTGGTGAGGCCTTTTTTCTCCAGCACTCCTTCAACTGTATCGGCTAAAAGGGCAAGCAGGGTGCCGTCCCTTTGCTTAACAAGGATGAAAACATCCTGTACTTCGAGCGGTTTCGCGGTCGCGCCAAACCGTTTTCTCAGATTCAGAACCGGCACAAGCAACTGATGGTATTCGAAAACACCTTCGATTTCAACAGGCGAATCCGGTATGGGAGTCACATACACAGCATGAATCACCTTCTCAACTTCCTCGACTTTAAGTGCCAGCCGCTGATCTTCTACAGTAAAAGTAAAATATTGATTATTTTTTAGATACAATTTAATTTAACACCTCTGCACAACTTCTTTTTCCTGTCATTAACCAATAAATATTGCGCATCTGTAATTTTAATTTGGCTACTTCGCAAATACCATGATTTCAATACCATAAGACCTTCTAAAGTACCACAATTGGCAATAGTTACCAAAACACAATTACGTAATAGTACTTACAAGTACACTTGCGGCTTCCGTTTAATCATCAATCAGACCAGGTGTGCGCCAGGCATAAAGATTTGTTCAAAAAACCTTAGTTTCACGAATCCACAGCAATTAATACTCACTCCATGTTTTTTGAACGCATCAAACTGAAAGCGGCAGGCTTCCTCATCCTCACTTTTGTGCTACTTGGCGGACTCGCCGCCTGTAATCAGCAGCCCGACGACCTTATTCCCGAGGAAATCTATATTGATCTGCTCGTTGAGTTTGAGCTCATAAACTTTCTGTATGGCACTGAGGCTGACAGCCTTGCACAGCGTGAGTTTCTGAACCTGTTGTTTAACAGTTACAACATTAGCCCGGATCAATTCGACCGCTCACACGCATGGTACGAGCGGGATATTGATGCACAGATTCAGCGAAAACGCCGGGCTGTTGATCGCATCAATGAGGCTTACGGTCAGGTGCATTCACGCAGCCGGGAACAGGTTGATTAAGCGGGATATGATTCTGAGGGCAACACACAGGATGACCTAAACCAGCTCATAAAACGCCCCCGTATCGATTCTTATCTGCCGCACAAGGCGTTCCCGCATAAGCTGATTGAGGCATCCCCGCAGCTCTTTGGGTTTGATGCCGGTTTCCTGTGCAAGTCCGTGAATATGCAGCTGTTTGTTTTTGCGCAGGGCAAACAGGATGCGCCGGATCTGCCCGCTTTCTTTTTGGATGACTTCTGCATCAGGCTTTCGCTCTTTTTTCACGCAGTTATCGCAGGTGCCGCAGCGCGGCGGACTCACCTCCCCGAAGTAGGTGCGCAGGAAGCGGCTGCGGCAGTCGGAGGTTTCACAGTAGGCCTGCATGTGCTTTAGTTTTGTAATGAGGATCTCCCGATACTGCTCCACAACCTTGCTGTCCATTGGCGGCTTCACCTCACGGCTTTCGGTGATGCGCACCATAGGGTCGCCGTTGAGCACCCGCGCCACGAGCAGCTGCTCGCGCTGCAGCACTTCCAGCCCCGCGATAATGCGGGTTACGGTGAAACCCGTTTTATCAGATACGTAACGGGCAGGCACCCAAGCCATCTGATCCAGGCTTTCGGGACCAAAAAGCCGGAAAATATCCATCACGAAATTTCTTTTTTTCTCGCTGTAGCGGGCATCAGCGGTTATCTGCCGGATCAGGCCGAGGTCCATCATAAACTGAACGCCGATCTGCCGGCCCGGCTCGCTGCTAAGTTCGAATAGCTCAAGCCGCTGAAAAATGCGGAGAGCGGCAAGAATTTTCCCGGTGCCGAAGCCGCTTCGCTGCTCCACACTTTTGAGGTCGAGCATCTCCGCGCGATCCATGCCGGAGCCTTCGGCGAGCTGCAGGGTATCGCACACGCAGTTGTAGATTTTGAGCAGCTGCGGCCGGGTCGGGTAGCTGTCTTCGATCTGCTGCCGCATTACCGTGAAGGCATGCGGGTTATAGAGCAGTACGGGGTAGCCGATCTGCCCGTCGCGGCCGGCCCTGCCCGCCTCCTGATAGTAGGCCTCGAGCGAACCGGGCGCATCGTAGTGAATCACGTAACGGCAGTCGGGCTTGTCGATGCCCATGCCGAATGCGTTGGTTGCCACCACAAGCGGCACCTTGCCTTTCACCCATTGCTCCTGAACGAGACTGCGCTGCTCGGCGCTCAGCCCCGCATGATAGGGCTTTACCGGGCGCCCGCTCACTTTTTGCAGCTGTGAGGAAAGCTCGTTACAGCCCTTGCGCGTGCCCGCGTAGATCAGCCCGGAGCCCTGATGCCGTTTTACCATGCGCTGCACGGCATGGATGCGGTCATCCCCGTAATACACCCACCAGTGCAGGTTGGGCCGTTCAAATCCTTTGGAAATCACGTTCGGTTCCTGAAACCCCAGCACTTTCAGGATGTCGTCCCGCACTTCGGGCGTTGCCGTTGCGGTGAGGGCCACCCAGCGGACCCTGCCGGCCACGGGCTCCAGGTTTTCGCGTATGCTGCGGTAGGAAGGCCGGAAATCATGCCCCCATTCCGAGATACAGTGCGCTTCGTCGATGGCGATGAGCGCGGGCTTCAGGTTGAGCAGCTCGTACTGAAACAGCGGAGTCGCCAGCCGCTCGGGTGCCATGTAGAGCAGGCGGTACATGCCGTTTCGGGCGTTAATCAGCCGCTGCTCGATTTCCTGTTTGCTGATGGTACTATTGATGAAGGTCGCCCGGATGTTCCGGCTGTTGAGCTGTTCTACCTGATCTTCCATCAGCGCCACAAGCGGCGAGATCACAATGGTGAGGCCTTCGAGCACGAGCGCCGGCACCTGATAGCAGAGCGATTTCCCCCCGCCGGTCGGGAAAAGCACGAGCGTATCGCGCCCGGAAAGCACCGATTTTACGACATCATCCTGACCCGGGCGGAATTTCTCAAATCCCCAGAATTTGTGCAGGGCCTGCTCTGCCCTGCCAAAAAACTCTTCTGCCTGCCCTGTGGGGATTTCAATCATATAGGGTGATGTGTTTCGCGGTGGGATGCATGCCCCGGGCCTACGTCTCAGCGACTTCCTGAAGCTTACGCAGGTTGTCTTCGAGCTGAAGGGCGTCAATAACACCATCAATGTCGCCCTTCATGAAGTCATCGAGGTTGTAGATGGTGTAGTTGATGCGGTGATCGGTCATGCGCCCCTGCGGGAAATTGTAGGTCCGTATTTTCGCACTGCGGTCGCCGGTCGAAACCTGATTTTTCCGGTTGGCATCGCGCTCGGCCCGCTTTGCTTCCAGCTCGACCTCGTACAACTTGGTGCGGAGCATCATCATGGCTTTGTCGCGGTTTTTGTGCTGCGAGCGCTCTTCCTGACTCCCAACCACGATACCCGACGGAATGTGCCGGATACGCACAGCGGAGTCGGTCGTGTTTACGTGCTGCCCTCCCGCCCCGGAAGCGCGAAAGGCCTCAAATTCCAGGTCGGCCGGATTAATCTGAATGTCCACCTCTTCGGCCTCGGGAAGCACCGCAACCGTTGCTGCGGAGGTATGCACACGGCCCTGCGACTCTGTTTCGGGCACGCGCTGCACGCGGTGTACCCCGCTCTCCCATTTCATGCGGGCAAATATATCGGAGCCGCTCAGCATAAACACAATTTCCTTAAAACCGCCCTTGGCAGCGGGCGAAGAATCCATCACCTCTACCTTCCAACGCATGGTATCTGCGTAGCGGCGGTACATGTTGAACAGGTCACCGGCAAAAATGGCGGCCTCATCGCCGCCTGTGCCCGCCCTGATTTCGATGATGGCGTTGCGCGCATCCTCCGGATCACGGGGGATGAGCTTCATTTTTATTTCCTGCTCTTTTTCAGCCAGCTTCTCTTTGAGCTCTTCGAGCTCGGCTTCGGCCATTTCCACAAGATCGGCATCCGTTTCGGAAGCAATCATCTCTTTGGCACCGCGCAATTCTGCGCCGGTTTTTCGCCAGTCGTCGTACAGGCTAATAATTTCCTTTAAATCCGAATGCTCCTTGCTCAGCGAAGCGTACTGCTTCTGATTGCTGTAAATATCCGGGTCACTCAATACTACGGTCAGTTCCTGATAGCGGGATTTGAGCCGTTCAAGCTTATTTTCGATGTTCATACAGGCGTGTGGGTTTCAATTTGCTTATCTTGGCAAAATACGAAAAATCAGAGCCGCTAACGAACAGGAGAAGACAGCATGATGACACGATTCGGACTCCCCCCGGGCTTCAGGCTCGGCATTATTGGGGGCGGTCAGCTTGCCCGCATGAGCGCGTATGAAGCATTTAAACTTGGTATTCACGTAGGGGCCGTTTGCAGCGAATCGGGAAAGGACCCGATGGAACAGGTAACACCAACAGTTTTCAGAGGAGATGTGTCGGACTACGACACGCTGATGAAGCTCGCGGAGTGGGCAGATGTCATCACCCTTGAAAATGAATTTCTCGACGGCGAGGTGCTCGAGCGCGTGCAGCGGGATTCGGGCAAACCCGTGTACCCTTCCCCGAAATCCTTCAAACTAATCGAGAGCAAGCGGCTGGAAAAGGAAACCTTCCGCGAGGCCGGCATTCCGGTTGCTGATTTTGTGGTCGTAGAAAATGTTCAGGCCATTCAGAAAACCGGCGCCCGGCTGGGCTGGCCTTTTATTTTGAAGTCATCCAAAGGCGGCTACGACGGGTACGGCAACGCCGTTGTGAGCAATCAGGCGGAAGCGGAAAAAGCCTTCCGGAATTTCGGCGGCGAAGAAGGCCGCGAGGTTATCGCCGAAGAAATGGTCGATTTCACCAAGGAGCTCGCGGTAATGGTGGCCCGAAACGCGCACGGCATGGTATCCTTCCCCTGCTGCGAAACCATTCAGCACCATCACATCTGCGCCAAAGTGCTGGCTCCGGCTCCGATTTCACGCCGGCTGCGCGATGAGTGCGTGGCCTTGGCCGAGAAGGCCATTCAGGCTATTGACGGCATCGGCATCTTCGGCTTTGAGTTTTTCCTCACCAAAGATAACGAGCTGCTGCTCAACGAATCTGCGCCCCGGCCGCACAACTCCGGGCACTTCAGCATGGAAGCCTGCTCGGTTTCCCAATTTGAAACGCATGTTAGGGCGGTTTGCGGTTTACCCCTCATTAAGCCTGTTATGCGTTATCCTGCAGCTGTTATGGTGAATCTGTTGGGCAAATTTAACGGCCCCGCTGAACTAACCCTGCCCGTCTCTGAATCCGCGCATGAAGAAGTGCACCTGCATGTGTACGGAAAATCTGAAAGCCGTCTGGGCCGCAAAATGGGCCATATAACGGTGCTTGGCAACAACCCTGAAAGCACCCTTGCTACGGCCGACCGTCTTGAAAAAGCTACGGTGCTGTAATTCTCCATCCCAAAACAAAACATAAAAAATTTTTAAGCATGATGAATTCCGAAACGGAACCCCAACATCCGCTGATTGGCATTGTGATGGGCAGCGACTCAGACTGGCCCGTAATGAAAGCAGCACGGGACGTCTGCGATACTTTTGAGGTGAGCTGTGAATGCAGGGTCGTTTCGGCGCACCGCACCCCGGAAGTGATGGTTACCTACGGGAAAGAAGCACGGGAGAGGGGCATTAAGGTCATTATAGCGGGAGCCGGAGGTGCAGCGCATCTGCCGGGCATGCTCGCTGCCTGCACAACGCTGCCGGTTATTGGCGTGCCGGTGAAGAGCAAAAGTCTGAAAGGCATCGACAGCCTGCTTTCAATTGTACAAATGCCGAAAGGGGTACCGGTTGCGACTGTCGCCATTAACAATGCTGCCAACGCAGGGTTGCTGGCATTGAGCATTTTATCGGTTGCAGATGCCGCTGTTGCTGAAAAACTTGACCTTTATCGCCGGGAAATTCATCAGGAAAGCATGGAGAAAACGGCAAACCTGAAGTGAAGTAGAGTGGCAATTTGATTTCTAAATCTATAAAACAAAAGCAGGCCTCACTGTACAGAATGAGGCCTGCTTTTGTTTTATGAAGAAATTAATTCCAGTATCTGAAAAGTACTTCAAGCGTACCAATCACTGCGATGGTTACATAAATTATAAAGCCAACAATGAGCAGAAAAAAAGCTCCGGTTGTACTTGCAGATTCGTTTCTTGTTCGCATGAATGAACGCAACTAAGAGTTTAAGATTGATTGATATCCGAATTGATCATTATCAGTGCATAATCAAATTTCCGTTGTCCTTGGGTGTAGGATAAGGGGAATTACGTACTTTTTCGGATATTTTTCGATAAACTGTTAAAATTCTTCGATGAATGAATTTTAAATTCCGATGGGTATCAAAGCAAAAAGGCAAAACTGCTGTTTAATTCAGCCTAAGGGGTACTTAAATCAAACTTTATAAGCTTTTTCCATTGTGGAACCTGTATCCTAACACACCCGCTGATGGTGTTTTTAAGCATCAGAATCCGCTATTTTGCTTAATTCAGATCCAAAAAATACGTAATTACACTTGGTTCGGGGCAAAATTACCTGCTCTCCGACCAGGGCAAAAATATGATCGTATTTATTTCAATATACTCATTTTCCTGATAAGTGTGGCCGTTGGGGTTCGGAGCTCATAAAAGTAAAGTCCGGAGGAGAGGTTTCCTGATCGGAAAACAGCTGTATGCGTACCGGCTGCTTGCTGCCCCTGAATAATTACCGCCACCCTTCTCCCGAGACTGTCATATATAGTGAGGCTGATTTCTGCACTTTCAGGCAGGGTGTATGTGATCCTTGTTTCAGGATTAAAAGGGTTCGGATAATTTTGCTGTAACTGTACAAATGCCGGCTTTTCAGCTTCAGGGCTAAGTGATGTGCTACCTTCAGGCTGTATTGTTAAAATGAATACGGGCTCTGACAAGGTTTTTTCCGGAAAAGAGACCGGAGCGTTTATGGTACCGGTTTCAACTGATGTAAACTGCGTTTCGAATACAAGGCTGCTTTGTGAACGAAGGTCGGTTACCTCAGCTGTCGGAACGTGGGTTAGGCTTAGCTGCCAGTCTTCGGGGAGATTATCATGCAATGTCCAGCTCAACTCAGCTGCACCGGAATAGGGTTGCGACTGCACAAATGCTGCTGCAGAAATTTCGACTGAGATGCTTTCTGTGAAGTCCGTAGTTCGGGACATGAGCATCAGGGGCACAGGGCGCTCTTGCGGAACAAGCGCAAGGTAGCTGAAGGTCTCAGATGCAGGCCAAAGTGCCGGGGCATCATAGTTGCCGGCAGCTCCGGCATAGTGGTCTGAAAACCTGATTGCTGTGCTTGCGCGCTGCCCTTCAGCATCCATGGTAAACAAAATAAAGGGATTCTCCGCCGGTGATTCAAAAAGCTGCTCATCATGCCCGGCGAGCACAACCGCAGGCCGGTCAACTGTCAGTTCCGGATTGCTGTCTGTTGCTCTCACCCAAAATGCCTGAAACGGAGCGATTACGGGTTCAATGGCTATGCCGTCAATCGGGTCGGTGCCGTCTTGTTCAAGCAGGCGGTATTCCCGGGTGATGGGGTTCCAGACCCAGGCAAACCGACTGACTTTCTCCCGCTGCCAGTGATTGCCGTCGCCCCAGTTGAGCCATGCAGCCAAAGGATTACCAAGCAGACTCCACCCGGCGGACTCTCCGGTGTCTGAGCCGTTGAGGGCGCCAAACGCAAATGCTCCGCTGCTATCGAACCAGGGAGCCGCACCGGAAACCCGCAGTGGCTGTGTAAAATCAACAGCTGAGGAACTGTCACCGGGAGGATTGTTTTGAAGAAGGAAGGCGAAAAAGCCTGTGCCGGGTACAATCAGGTTATTAGTCGGGCCTGTATAAACCGGCTGACCGGGCTGTGCGGTGTAAAGCAGAACAGATGAGGGCGTGCCGGGCAGGTTTTCATCGGAGCCGGGGAAGCCTTGTGTCCAAAGTGGTTCGAGCAGCCCGCCGGCACCTGCGTAGGGCGCGGCAACAGGTGATGCAAGCCCAACCCAGTGACCAAGGTTTCCGCCGCTGAAATCCGGTGAAGTAATTTCACGCTCGAAGGTTTGGGTCGGGGCAAGGCCGCCATCATCCCATACACTTCCATCAGAAGCAATAGTAATGGCAGAACTGCCGCTCAGCTGCCCCTGCACCAGATTCAGCAGGGATGCAATCCGAAGCTGACTCCCGGGAGCAATCTCAAGGGTGCCGGCAGCTTTATCAACGGTCATGCGGCTGAATGCCCAGGACGGGATGGCCGTTAATGCCTGTCCGCCTGTTCCATCAAATGTAACCTGCCAGCCGTCGGCCGTTTGTGCGCTGCTGTTTTCCAGCACGAGATCACCGCGGATGCTGAGGGTCCTTGCCGGATCGGCAGCTACAAAGCTGCTTTCCGTAATGCTCAGATTCCAGAAGCTGCTTTCATTGAGGCTCAAACCATTCACACCGGTAATGCTCACCGAGCTGTTATCGGCTATCTGACCAAAAGCAGGCGGCTGTACACCGTTAAAGTGCACAGAGCTGTTTTCGCTGAGGTAAAGCACACCTGTGATTTCTGCTTCGGCAATCAGGTGCACGGGGAAGGTGCCGTCCCCCAAAATAACGCGCGCATTCGCCCCGCTTACCGGAAGCGGGGCAGCAAGGGTGAGCGTATCGGGCGACACAATGTGCCAGCTCACGTTATCCGTTGCAAAAGTTGTGGGGATTCGGCCGCTGCCATTGGGGTTGGTAGCCCAGTTGGAGAGGTCTTCAAGATCACCAAAGCCCCGATAAAAGTATGATTCCGCCACCGGCAGGGCATCGAGATAGCCTGCCAAAAAAGAAGTAAGGTCGAGCTTATGAATGCGCTGCGGGATGGTGATTGGGAACGGATTCGTTGTACTGGCAAACTCGTTGGTTGCATAGTAAATGAGGCCGTCCACAGTAGTGATAGCTTCGAGCTGATGGGCAACGAATGCCAGAAAGTTAAAATCGAGACGGCGCTTGTTGCCGCTGAAGAAATCATCCCCCTCAAAATCATACAGCAACCAGATAAAAGGTGCTGCAATTTCGGGAAAATTATAGCCAATGAGGGCGATCAGGCGTTCTTCCGGTAAATAAACAGACCCGGTAATTAAACCCTCCACATCGAAGGTTCCGATATTTTCAGCCACGTGTGTGCCGGCTGCGTTGGGAAGGCGGTACACGCTTGTTTGCCGGCCGGTCCACTGTTTGGTAAAAATGTAGATAAAATCGTCGGTTACGATAAAAGCCTCGGCATCATAATCTGTGATGAGCGAGCCCCCGGGATTGAAATCTACCTGATCGTCGTAGCTGAAAGCAATTTCCTCAACATTCACCTCTCCTCTCAACAGCCCAAGCTTTTCAATTTTATAGATTTTGAGGTTGGTACGGTTTCCGAAGTTGTTTCCGAAATCACCCATATATAAATAGTGTGCATCCTGCGTGAGCTCCTCCCAGTCGATATTGGTAAGGCCGGTAAGCTCAATGGGCTGTAATTCAAGGGGGGCTTCAAAGGTGAACCCGTAGATATTAAGGTCGGTATCATCATTATGGGTCCAGAACTTATTCTGCCAGACAATCAGACCGGAAGTTTCATCTACGTCTGCAGAAAGTTCTTTTCTTTCAGTGAAGGTAATGGTTGTCGCGTTGTATGTACAGCTGCCGTCATTAACTGTTGCCACAGGATCAAAGTTTTGAGCAAGCGGATCAGTACAACCGGGGATCTCAGCCGTTGCATATGCACTAAGCGGGTACGAAAATAGTACCCCAAAAAACATTGCCATAAATACCACAATCCACGTTCCGTTTGATTTGCCCTTAAACATATGATGACTCCTGTAAATTTTTCTCTTTAATGGTTCTGACGTCTGGGTTTGCCCGTTCTTCAAAATACACAAATTAGCGTTAACTCATTCATTCGCGGAACTTGGTACGCCAATATGATTAATAAGGAGTTCGGATGCTGATTTAACCTTAAACTGAGCTTTTATCGGATAACGGCTTGTCAGCTTCACAGGCTGTTCCCCGTTACCAATCACCAGCCGGCTGCCCTCACCGCTGATATGCCATGGTTGATTTATCTGATATTCGCCTTCGGCTGTGAGGTGCCAGCTCACCCCCTGAGCCGAAAAGTCAGCCGGACTCCGCCCTGATCCGTTGGGATTTGTAAACCAGTTTGCAGGATCGGTGAGCTCACCAAACCCGCGAAAATAGTATTTATCGGGTTCGGGAAGGCCGGCAAAATAAGCTTCAAGAAAAGGATTCAGGTTAATTTCATGAATCATCTGAACCGAGCCGAAGCGAAACGGCCGCCTCAAACCTGCCTGCTCGTTGGTCAGGTACCAGCTGTGCCCGTCGATAGTGGTGATGGCTTCAATTTGCAGGGGCATAAACTGAAAATAGTTCAGGCCGATGCGCCTGTTGTTGCCACCGAAAAAATCATCTCCCTCAAAATCATAATGCAGCCAGATGAAAGGTGCAGAAATAAAGGGGAAATTGTAGCCCACAAGCGCGAGCAGACGTTCTTCCTGCAGGTACATGGCACCGGTAATCATGCCTTTGGAATTGAACCCGTTCACCCTTCGTGCAACATGATTGCCGGCCTGATTCGGAATACGGTAAACGCTGGTTTTAAGCGTATGCATTTCTTTGGTGAAGAGATAAATGTACTCCCCTTTCAGAATGAAGGCTTCGCTGTCGAAGCCAAATCCAGGCCTGCTTCTTCTTCCGAAATAAAACTGATCCTCATACCGGAAACGAATAACCTGATACCGGAGGAATTCTTCCTGAAGGCTGCGTTTTTCAATTTTGTAAATCAGCAGGTTGGTTCTGTTTCCGTAATTATTACCAATATCGCCTACATAAAGGAAGTTATCGTCCTGCACGATTTCTTCCCAGTCGATATTTTGGAGTCCGTTGAGTTTTACTGTTTCGACAGAAAGCGGCTCTTCGAATGTAAAGCCGTAAAGATTAAGATCAGCGTGATCGTTTTGTGTCCAGAACTTGTGCTGCCAGTAAAGAAGGCCCGACGACTCGTACGCACGGCTGACCATTCGGGCGCGCCTTGTATGAGAAATAACGGTACGCGGATACACGCAGTTACCCGAATTAACAACAGCAGATGAATCAAAATTGAGTGCAGCCGTATCGGTACAACCCGGAAGATTTAAATCGCGCTCGTAATAATTCACGTAATAAAAAAAGGCTGTCATCAGCAATACGAGTGCAGCAAGCCCGCTCAGCATAATCAGCCAAGCTGCCGGAAGCAGATATTTTTTAATCACATACCCATCTAAAGTGGCAAAACCTTTTCCAAATTTTCTAATGAATAACCAGGGTGGTTACTGATTTTCCTGAATAATGCGATGCAGGGAATCTTCCATTTTCTGCTGTGCTTTAAGACGTTCAAAAATAACAGGCTGAGCTACGCGCTCATTACAATCTGCAATTCCGCAACGCTCACAGGTTTTGTTAACCGTGAGCAGTTTGATGCGGTCATCATTCCAGAAACGGACTCTTCTCTTGAATTTTTCGGTCATCACAAAACCGAGGGTTACACACGAGCCTACCTCAGGGTTTAATACCAGCGGCCGCGCCATAGAAACACAGAAATATTCGTTTTCAGTTTGATGGAAGCGTGATTTCTGCACGCCAACAATCGGGTATTTAAGGGTGCCGGTATTTTTCTGCGCGGCGAGATCTTTAAGCAGAATAAGGGTAATCCAGCGGCGGCAATAGTGTTCGCTAAGCCCTACCCCGTGAGGCTGATGCAGACGGGAAAAATGCAGCTCTTTGGTGAGGGTGAAGAAATCCGTAGGCATATGATGATTAAACCGCAGGAAGTAAAGCTGATCAATTTCAAAATAATGAGGCAGCAGCTGCGAAAGCCTGTGAAAATACATTTCAGGGGTTGCATCAAAACGGTTCATGATGGCCAGAAAGGCTTCCCCGTCCCACTGTGGCTTTTTGAAAAACTCTTTGAGCTCGTTTACCAGCTCGTTGCGCGGAATGAGCAGCGCACCGGCGAAATAGGAGGTTTTAAAATTGTTGAGGAGCTTATCGAAGGTATCAACCTTATTCCAGACCGAAACGTGAGCCCGCTCTTTGAGGCCCAGTTCCTGAAACCCGATTTCTTTTGCAATGAGAAATTTCCGCTGTGCTTCAATCAGCTTTTCGTTGAGCAGCAGTTTCGGATGTTTGCCGGGTACATTAATTGATCGTATGCCGTCGATGGCTTCTTCTTTTGAAAAATGCTGAACCTTTACCTCAATGCCATACTGCTGAGTGAGCAGCTCAGCCATTGCGGCAGCATTTTTATTTCTGAAATCGAAACGGGCATATTTCTTAACGAAAATATCAACCTTGTTCTCGATATCCTCGAAGTAGTTGTTATTCATTTCCTGATAAGACCTCATGGCTGCAAACAACAAATGCTCGACCCGCATATCGTAATTGCGGGCAATTTTCGAGAACGTATCGAGCAGGGCGGAGAACTTCATGGGCGAGTTGCTCATCAGCTCCATTATGTCAGAAGGCTCAAGACCGAATAATTCAAACGGTATATCCTGAAGGGTGCCGTTTTTGAGGATTTCACTCAGAGGGTTAAGCTCGGCTTCAAGTTTAAGGGAAACGAGGTCATCGTAAGAAATATCAAGAGCTTCGGCCAGAGCCACAATCTTATCCGCTTTGGGATATTTTTTGCCCTTTTCAATTTCATTCAGGTAGGAAGCCGATACACCGGAGGCCGCAGAAAGCTCCTTAAGAGACAGATTCTTTTTAGACCTGAGCTGATTCAGTTTCAGTCCAAAGATAAATTTTAGGTTTTGTTCGTCCATTAACTTTTAAAATTAGTTGAGAAAAGACCTGCCTTACAGGAGAAAAGAACTATTCGTTTGAACAATAATCTGAAAAGATAACAACAGGCAGTTTGGCTTTGAAACAGCAGTCTGTTTAATACAGGAATAAATTTTCGCTAATAGCGAATTTAAGGCTTTCCCAAACAGACCGCAATATTCAGCAAATAAAATAATTTTTGCGAATTTATGTTTTTTGCGAATATTCGCTTGCTTATCAGTTTTCGTTGACTTACATTCAAAAAGTGATTTGGAAACAATGCCTTCAATCAACCAATCCCTTCTTATGAGTTTACCAACTGAGACACAAAATTTGAAGATTCCCGAAGGAGTCGTGATTACGGATAGAGCCCTTAGTAAAAAAGCTAAACAAGTGTTTACCAACGAAAGCCTCGCCACACTGGTAACTCTTCACCGTAAATTTCAGGCCGACAGAAAAGCGCTTTTAGCCGAGCGTAAGGTTCGTCAGGCTGCTTTTGATAACGGTGCCCTGCCCGGCTATTTAGATGCTAATACCGAAGCTGCATCAGGAAACTGGATCGTAAATCCTATACCCGAAGACCTTCGCCGGCGGCGGGTAGAAATTACCGGCCCTGTGAACTCCCCGAAAATGGTCATCAATATGCTTTCGAGAAATTCAGACGGTTTCCGTGCCGATATGGCCATGCTGGACTTCGAAGATTCCATGAAACCCAGCTGGGAAAATGTGCTCGACGGCGTACTGAACGTTGCCGGCGCAAGTAAAGGAAACCTTTCCTGGACCGACCCTTCCAACCCGGAAAAACATTATGAACTCGACCCCACCGACATGGCCGGCGTGATGGTACGCGTTCGCGGCCTCCATCTGGATGAAGTGAATGTAAGCATAGACGGAGAGCCGGTTTCCGGCGGTTTGTTTGACCTTTGGATGAGCGCTTATTATATGGTCGAAAATCAGATCGCACGCGGCAAAACACCCAAGTTTTATGTGCCCAAATGTGAGCACTACCTGGAAGCCCGCTGGTGGAACCGCGTATTTTCGGATATCGAAGAAGTTTTGGATGTATCGCCCGGCACCATCAAAACAACCTTCCTGATCGAGACGCTTACCGCCGCTTTTCAAATCGAAGAGATTCTTTTCGAGCTTCGCGAGCGGGCAGCCGGCCTCAATGTTGGCCGCTGGGATAAAATCTTCAGCGATATCAAAGTGCTCAAAACGCACCGCGACCGCGTGATGGAAGACCGCGCGACCATTAATATGCACAAATACTGGATGGATAATTACGCCAAGCGGCTCATTAAAATCTGCCATTCAAGAGGTGCATTTGCAATCGGCGGGATGTCGGCCTTTACGCCCGGCAAAACCGAACAGGCCCGTGCCGAACAAACCGCAAAAGTTGTGGCCGATAAGGGCTACGAAGCAGCCATAGGGCACGACGGCTGCTGGGTATCTCACCCCTACTTTATCGGGTATGCGCTCAACGAGTTCAAACACGATAATCAGCTTACACGCACCCTCGACGACTTCGATAAATACCCCGACATCCTGCCCAATTCAAAAGGCGCCTGCAGCATGAAGGGCCTGCGTACGAATGTGCGTGTCGGCATCGGCTACATGCAGGGCTGGAATCAGGATATCGGCTGTGTAGCCTGGGACGGCCTCATGGAAGACCTCGCAACCCTGGAAATATCCCGGGCGCAGACCTGGCAGTGGCTGCACCATAATGTTCAGCTTGATTGTGGTACCAAAGTAACCAAAGAGCTGATTCATCAGGTCTTTGTAGAAGAGCTGGGAAAAATTCTGGCTGAAGTTGACGAAAGCCTCTCCGGCAAAAACGATGCGCTTGCGAAGAAACTGAAAAAAGATTTCACGCAGGCAGCAGCCGATGCCGAAGCAGCCTTCGTAAAAGATGAGCTTGATGATTTTCTGTCCATGGCCTCTGATCCGGCCTGATCCGGGACACGGAACCTTTCTGTAAGCTTTTGTATGTGCGCGGGATGAAGCAATTCATCCCGCATCCTTCACCCTCAACCAACTGCTTGATTCAACTGTCAATCAATCCTTCACACACAACACCATTAACCCTACGGGTACATATTATTATGAAAAACGCATCCGAACTCAACGAATACTGGAACAACGACCCCCGCTGGAAAGGCATCACCCGTGCCTATACCGCCGAAGATGTTATTAAGCTCCGTGGCAGCGTACAAATCAAGTACACGCTTGCCGAAAACGGCGCAAAAAAACTCTGGGACATGCTGCACACCGAGCCGTACATCAATGCCCTTGGTGCCCTCACGGGTAATCAGGCGATGCAGCAGGTTAAAGCCGGTCTGAAGGCAATTTACCTGAGCGGCTGGCAGGTTGCCGCCGATGCCAACAACGCCGGACAAATGTACCCCGATCAGAGCCTCTACCCTGCAAGCAGTGTGCCTGATGTGGTGCGCCGGATTAACCACGCCCTGCAGCGCGCCGATCAGATTCACCACTCTGAGGGTGATAACAGCGTAGATTGGTTTGCCCCGATCGTAGCTGATGCTGAAGCCGGTTTTGGCGGCCCGCTGAATGTTTTTGAACTTATGAAAGGAATGATTGATGCCGGAGCCTCCGGTGTACATTACGAAGATCAGCTTGCTTCCGAGAAAAAATGCGGCCACATGGGCGGTAAAGTTCTGGTACCGACTGCTCAGTTTATCCGCACGCTCACCGCAGCGCGCCTCGCTTCTGATGTATGTGATGTGCCGACCGTACTCGTTGCACGCACCGATGCCAACGGTGCCTTCCTGCAAACCTCCGACATTGACCCGTATGATGAGCCTTTCATCACCGGCGAGCGCACGGCAGAAGGCTTCTTCCGGATTCGCGGCGGCATTGAATCAGCTATTTCCCGCGGTCTTGCCTACGCACCTTACGCCGACCTTGTATGGTGTGAAACCTCCAAGCCGGATGTTGGCGAAGCCCGCGAATTTGCACAAGCCGTTCACGAGAAATTCCCCGGCAAGCTGCTTGCTTACAACTGCTCACCATCCTTCAACTGGAAAAAGCATCTCGATGAACCTACCATCGCAAGCTTCCAGAAAGATCTGGGCGAGATGGGCTATAAGTTCCAGTTCATCACCCTGGCCGGTTTCCATGCGCTCAATTACAGCATGTTTACCCTTGCCAAGGCTTACAAAGAAGCCGGCATGGCTGCCTACTCCAAACTGCAGGAGCAGGAGTTTGCAACCGAGAAAGACGGCTACACCGCAACCCGCCATCAGCGCGAAGTGGGTACCGGGTATTTCGATCTCGTGAGCAACACCATTACCGGTGGCGAATCTTCAACGCTGGCCCTCAAAGGCTCAACTGAAGAAGAGCAGTTCTGAGAAACCTGCGCAACACGAAAGTATTAGGTTAAGTTTTAAAAGCAATTATTGGTTAGTTCACAACACGTCCGGCAGGCTGAACCCTGCCGGACCTGAATTACAAGCTTTCGCTAAGAAAGGTCATAATTCTATCCCAAAACACTCTAAAAGGGCGTCCTGAACAGGCGTCCTTTTGTTTTTTTGGGTGAAGGATGCAGCAAACAGGTTTCAAAACAGCTCTCCCCTAAGCTCAAAGCGCATTTCCTATTCATACCGCAACGCCTCAACCGGCTGCAGTGCTGCGGCTTTTCGGGCCGGGAACACACCTGCTGCAAAGCCGATAAGCGTTAGTAGCCCGACCGTAACCAGAACCACCTGGTAAGACAAAATCGGCTGACCAAAAAACTCGCCGGCACCTTCAGTAAGATTCAGAGAAATCACAAAACGGATAATGCCGGATGCCGCGGCGATTCCAAGAAGGCCGCCTGCAAAAGAGATGAGCAGGCTTTCTGTTATAAACTGCAGGAGGATGTGCTTCCGTCGTGCTCCAAGTGCCTTTTTGACACCAATTTCATGGGTGCGTTCCTTCACAACCACATACATAATATTTGCCACTCCTACCCCGGCAATCAGCAGAGTAAAGAAACCAACAGAAAATAAAAACAGGGTGATACCATCTGCTACCTTACGGTTCATCTCTTCAAACTCGATAAAATCCCAGATAAAAACGGCCTCTGTATCCGCTGGATCGAACTGATACCGGCCGGCGAGCACCTTCATAATTTCATCAACCGTGTGTTGCTGCAGCTGCGGGTTTTCCGGACTTACCAAAATGGAGCCAAGATAGCGCTCATTATACATGTTCCGGTACGTTGTATAAGGCATGATGGCCCGGCGCGAGTCGGGGCCGTTGTTCATAGACGTTTGCAGTTTGGGCTGCATCAGACCGATTATCGTGAACGGCGTTGCGTCGATAAACAGCGTACTGCCAACGGCATCGTTGTCAGGGAAAAGCTCTGCGGCAATTTCATCCCCCAGGAAAACAACCCTGCGCTGCTCCGCAACATCATTCGGGTTTATGAACCGGCTGCCCTGCGCCGGAAAAACGGTGCGCATAATTTCGTAATCGGGCCCGACTCCCTCCCCGTAGGTGTTTACGGAATGATGCGGACTGCGAAGGTTCATGTTGTGGCGGCCATACTGCGGACTGATGTACGCTATGCCCGGAACCCGCTCCTGAATCAGGCGCAGATCCTCTTCGGTGAAGCGGATGCGCCGGCCCGGCGGCAGGCCGTTAAACTCGGTTGAGGTTTGGCCCGGGTAAATCATCATCACCTGATTGCCGCCACCAAGCAGCCCCTCAATCATTTTTGAGCTGAGCCCCTGACCAAAAGCCAGCAGCAGTATCACCGCAAACGTACCCCAGCTGATGGCCATAATAGTGAGGAAGGCCCTCAGTTTCTGCTTCCGCAAATCGCGGATAAACTCAGATAAAAGAATGTACCACATCGCTCAGCTCCTTAAACAGTCTATAATATTCAGGCGGGATGCCCGGTAAGCCGGCATAAACCCCGCACTCAGGGCGATAAACGACAATACGGCAAAGGCCACAAAGGCAACTTCCCCGGAGAAAACCGGCGTGCCCACAAACTCCTGTATCGGGTTGTTCTGAAGCAGCCTTACTATGCCCCAGCCGGCGGCATAGCCAAGCGAGGCGCCAAAACCGACCAGCAAAAAACTTTCACCCAAAAACTGCCGCATGATGGTACCCCGCTTTGCCCCGGCAGCACGGCGGATGCCGATTTCTTTGGTACGCTCCTGTACAACCACAAACATGATATTTGCCACGCCTATACCACCCACTGCAAGGGTGAAAAAGCCGATGAGGCCCAGAAAAGCATTCAGAGCGACAAAGAAGTAGTGGAAAAATTCCCAGGCTTCGTTGGTATCCCACACGGGGGCTCCGTTAGGGTCGTTGGGATCAAACCTGTGCCGGCGTGCAAGTGCCTGCTTCACCTCAGCCTGAACCTGAGCCGCAACTACCGGAGACTCCGGCAGATAAATGATATTATTGAGCCGGTCGGTGCCGTACAGCGCAGAAAAAGTTGAGGCCGGGATGAAAGCCCGGTTTTCATCACGGGCACTGTAAGATGAATTCTGCTCCTTACGCTGCATCACGCCGATTACAATAAACGGACGGTCGCCAAGCTGTACTATCTTCCCGACCGGATCTTCATCCTCAAAGAGCAAACCGGCAAGCCGGTCTCCCAGAAATACGACTCTCCTGCGCTCATCAATATCGATCGGATTAAGCCAGCGGCCGCCCTCCCTGGCAAAAATACTGCGCATCTCACCATAATTCACATGCACTCCTGCCACATTAGGCGTATTCCGGCGTTGTGCGTAGCGTATGGTTTCATTCCAGCCGGAATACTCCGGCGAGATTTCCGCTATACCGCTCACTTCCCGCTTGAGGTACCAGGCATCAGCTTCACGCAGCTGAATGCGCCTGCCAACACCCATGCCTTCATAAGCAAGAGATGTGTTCCCGTTAAAAACGATGGCTATGCGGTCGCCCAGGCCCAGCAGGTTTTGCGTCATTTGATTGCGGAACCCCATGCCGAAAGCCAGCAGCAAAATCAGCGTAGCCGTACCCCACATAATACCGCTGACCGTGAGAAAGGTCCGCAGCCGCTGCTGCATAATTTGTTTGAAGAATTCACGAATCAGTTCCATTTCAGTTCCCGCGTAAGTTTATTAAAGGATTGGGTTTACGGGATAAAGGCGCGGCTACATCGAAAGCGATCTCAGCGGACGTTCAAAAACTTTCTGACCTTCCTCGAGGCCTTCTTTTACTTCTATCAGGATGGCGTTACCGGTACCGGTTCTGATTTCTACTTCTCTGCGGCCGCCGTTTTCGGCAGATTCATCCGGAACCTCTACAAAAGTGCGGTTATCACGGAAAACAATAACCCGCTCAGGAATCAGCAGCACCTCATCAAGCTGATTGATGACGATATCCGCATTTGCGGAGTAGCCGGCCCGAAGTACGGAGCCGCCTGCATTTGTGATGTCTATCTCAACCCGGAAAACGGTTGTGTTATCGGCCCGGTTGGCACGCAGCGCGATATGCCGCAGCATTCCGGACACCTGAGCCTGCGGCAGGGCACCGATTTTGAGCTGAACCGGCATGCCCTCCTGAATGCGCCCCACGTCGATTTCATCAACCGTGCCTTTAAACAGCAGCCGGTCCATATCAGCGATAATCATCAGCGGCGTTCCGGCCTGATAGGAGGTGAGCGGTACTACGGGATCGCCGATATCGGCCATGCGCTCCAGAATATAGCCGGATACCGGCGCCTTGATGATGCTCTCAATTTCGATATCACCCATGGTTACCCGCCCGGACTCCAGCAAAGCCAGGCGTTCCTGCGCCATCTGCACCCTCACCCGCGCATCGTTGAACTGACGCTCGGTTTCCTGATATTCGCTTCGTGATATGATGCCGCGCGCCATCAGCTGCGACTGCCGCTCCATGTTTTGTGTGATGGTAGCAAGCTGAATTTCCGACAGCTCAACATTCCGGCGGCCTTCTGCGAGTTCAAGGGGTGTGGGGTCGGGGCGCACTTCAATAAGCGGATCTCCCTCATTCACATAAGTACCGGGCTGTGCGAAAATCCTGCTTACCACCCCCGATACTTTTGATTTTACCTCGACCTGCTGCTCCGGCTCGATGGTGCCAACCGCAAGCACCTTGTCAGTAACCGATCCCCGTTCAACCACAACCATGGGTTCTGTTTGCTGTGAGGTCTGCTGTTTTTGCTGAAGATAGAACCAACCGACCGCAGCTGCTGCGATTGCCGAAATAAGTATGAAGAATAGCGTCCGTTTTTTCATAACCGTAGCATTAAAGAGTGCTGAATGCATTGAAGGATAGATGCTTATACGCCGCAACCCTGTGGTAGTTACCGGATATAAGCAGGCTTGAGGTAACACGGCCTGATGCCCTGCGGCAAAAATATAGCCCTCCCTGCGCGAAGCAGAGAGGGCTATAAAAACAGGCGTTTAAGTACTTACAGCAGCTTTACACATTAAAGCGGAAATGGAGCACATCGCCGTCTTTCACAAGGTACTCTTTGCCTTCGCTGCGGAGCTTACCGGCATCGCGGGCAGCTGACTCTGAGCCGTGCTTAACAAAATCGTCGTAAGCGATGGTTTCAGCACGAATGAAGCCGCGCTCAAAATCGGAGTGAATCACCCCGGCGGCCTGAGGCGCCTTGAAGCCTTCCCGGATGGTCCAGGCACGGACTTCTTTCTCACCGGCCGTAAAGTAGGTGATAAGCCCAAGCTTGCGGTAGGCGGCCCGAATCAGCAGATCAAGGCCTGCACTGTCGATGCCAAGATCGTTCAGGAATTCACGCTTGGCTTCTTCATCAAGCTCGGCAATTTCGGCTTCAATACTTGCACAAACCACAACCGTTTGCGAATCCCGGCTTTCCGCCAGTTCGCGGACCTTCGCTACATAGGGGTTATCGGCACCTGCGTTGGCAATGTCATCTTCCGAAACATTACACACAAACAGGACCGGCTTTTCTGTGAGCAGAAACAAATCTTTGTAGGGCTCGCGCTGCTCTTCGGTTACCTCAAAGGTGCGAACCGGTTCGCCGTTTTCAAGATGCTGCTGCAGGCGTACTATGGTATCAAGCTGCGCAATCATGGCTTTATCGCCGCTTTTGGTCTGCTTTTTAACACGGTCGATGCGTTTTTCGACGCTTTCCAGATCCTTGAAAAGCAGCTCAGAATCGATGATGTGAATATCCCGGACGGGATCGACGCTCCCTTCAACATGTATCACGTCATCATCCTCAAAACAGCGGACAACGTGCACGATAATATCCACTTCACGGATGTGTGACAGGAAGGCGTTGCCTTTGCCCTTCCCTTCTGAAGCTCCCTTAACCAAACCGGCAATATCAACAAATTCAATATTGGTGGGGATGGTCTTTTTTGGCTTCACCAGTTCGGTGAGTTTATCAAGCCGGGGGTCGGGTACCGGAACGATGCCCACATTCGGATCGATGGTGCAAAACGGGAAATTGGCGGCTTCGGCGCCGGCGTTGGAAAGTGCATTAAAAAGGCTCGATTTTCCGACATTCGGAAGGCCGACAATACCACAGCGTACGCTCATATAATTGGTTTTCAGTCAAGATAGGGTTGTTGGATAAAAATACGATCGGGCAGTACAACAGCAGTAAGTACACCATAATCTCTGTGATAGGCATAGCAACAGCCGGTATCGATACCGATTTTAAGCTCTTCATTCATGGGTTTTGCAAGCGGAGTATGACCAAAAACTACCGGCTTTTCCCATTCAATTTCGGTTTCTTTCACATGGCTTCTTTCCCATAGGAAATTATCCACATTATCCCACTCAAAGTTAGTACGGATGCTTACATGCGGATTCATGCCTGCATGCACAAAAATATAATCATCCGTATCGTAGTACATAAGTGTTTCTTTCAGAAAAAAATAATACTGAGATTTCAGAAAATCTTCCGGCCACTTGTTAAACCCAAAGGATCTGAGGGTTCGATCGCCACCGTTAAGGGTCCACATTCGATGATCACCGTCAATTGCCGCCTGTAACATCATTTCTTCGTGGTTTCCGCGCAAAAAAATGCAGTTTTCAGATTTCTGAAAATCGATCAGATAATCAAGCACACCCTTGCTGTCGGGGCCCCTGTCGATATAATCACCTACAAAAATAAAAGTTGATCCGCTGTATAACTTTAACTTTTTGAGGAGTTCTTTCAGGGTTTCAGGACAGCCGTGTATGTCACCAATTGCAATTAGTTTGTCTGAGCTCAAAACGCATGTATTTCATGTTTTTCTTTCAGCTCCTGGGCAGAGATTTGGTGATAAGCCCGGAGCCTTTCTTAATAATTTTGCCCTGCTCTGTCAATTTTTTTGAAGCCGCATCAAGAATACCATTAACAAATTTTCCTGATTTAGAAGTCGAATATTTCTTTACTATTTCAATAGCTTCGTTGATGGTAACTTTCGTGGGAATATCTTCAAAAGTCATCATTTCTGTCAAAGCCAGACGAAGCACACAACGATCGATAGTCGCAATTCGTTTAACGTCCCAGTTTGTGACAAATTCGGATACGATTTCATCAAGTTCAGAAGAATCACGTACTGTTTTAAGAAAGAGAGCATTTGCAAATTCTCTCAGCTTTGTATCATCCTGCAACCTCGGTTTGATAACCGTCTCAAGGATGTGTTCGAGGGTTTCATTACTCAATTCCGCCGCATAGAGCGCCATCATTGCAGTTTCCCGGGCTTTTCTTCTGTTGAGGGACATATTATGGTTTACGGGGTGTATGCTTGAATCAAACTTTACAAAATAAGCAAAACAGGCACTTAATACTACCAGCAATTACGCTCTTCCCCGCAACCGGAATGCTTACAGCAAGAGCCGATTTCCCTGATTCCGGAAAAGCGGCTCTTGCTGTAACTCTCAACATAAGACCTCTCAGGGCTGTTCTCCGGCCATTTCATGAACCTTCAGCCATTCGTGCTCCGTAACGGGCTGAATCGACAGGCGGCTTCCTTTTTTAATGAGCATCATATCGGCCAGCTCAGGCTCTTCTTTGATGTCGTCACGAAGTACCGGTTTGTCAAACTTTTTGATGAGCTTCACATCTACGAGTATCCATCGCGGATTTTCTTCCGTGGCTTTTGCGTCGAAATATTTGGATTCAGGATCAAATTGACTCGGATCCGGGTAAGGCTCACTCACTACTTCCATCGTGCCCACGATCGCCAGCGGATTCGCACGGGAGTGGTAAAAAAAGATTTTGTGGCCGACCTTCATTTCATCACGCATAAAATTGCGCGCCTGATAATTGCGGATACCTTCCCACCAGGTTGTCTGATTTTTGCGGCTCGCGAGGTCGTCTATGCTGAATTCATCGGGCTCCGTTTTCATGAGCCAGTAGCGTGTTTCTGACATGCTTTCTCTCTTTTAGATGCAGGTTAATTTTGAAGGCCGGAATTTAGCCCCAAACCTTCATTTTCCCAAAATAAGCCGGGCGTTGTGTTTTTTAGGGTGATGGGTTACCAGGCCTTAACCCGCTGCATCAGTGACACATCATTTCGCCGGCATTGCTCATGTCGCCGCCCAGCACCGGACTGATGAATGGAATACCGAGTGCCAGACCGCGAAGGATCAGCAGCACGCCAAGTGCAATAGCCACATAAGGCACCGCCTTCTGCATTTTGAGGCGGATGTCGAGGGTCACCAGCTTGTTCGAGGCAGAGACCAGAAACATAACAGGGAACGTGCCGAGCCCAAAGGCGAACATATAAATCATGCCGTCGATAGCCGAGCCGCTCACAAGCGCGCCTGCCAGGGCGACATACACAAAACCGCAGGGAAGAAAGCCGTTCAGAAGCCCGAGCCCGAGCAGTCCGCCGGGTGTGTTAAACTTAAGCATGCGCCCCATCCCCTTTTTGAGCGACTCAATGGGCAGCCACATTGGCTTGAGGTGCATCCAGTTTACTTTGCCCGATATGATGGCAATAACGGCAACCGTGATGATGAGCCCGCCGGCCAGCACCGAAATCAGTTCCTGATATCCGGCGAGGAAAGCGCCCAGACCTATAAGGCCGAGCACGCCGCCCATGAGGGCGTAAGTGATACTGCGGCCGAGGTTATAGTTGATGCGCCCTGCCCAGAAGGCAAATTTGTTATCGTTTCCCGGCAAAGCCAGGGCGATGGGGCCGCACATGCCTACGCAGTGCATGCTCCCGAACAGGCCAAAAAGGAAGCCCGCAAAGTATAATTCCATGATGCAATTGTTTCAGTTCAAAAATATAATATCAATATAAGAATAGATTTAAGCTATTACCACACCGAAAAGACCGGATTCTGATTTATCCTGCCCTGCCCTATCGGAAGCTTGTTATATTTGGCCCGAACTCCTGCATCACCCTTATTCCTTATAAATGGCTTCAAAAGCATCGCGACACCGTACCATCGCCCTCAAACGAATCCCTGAGATGCGCCCTTTTCTCGACGAGGTTGTTAGCCGGGTTGAAGTACCTGCTTACATCGACAAAGATCCCGTGCTTTTCCTGCACGCCTACGACGGGCTTATCGATAAACAGCTGGCGGGCTTTTTTGCCGCCATCATGGCATGGGGACGGCGCGATATTGTGATTGCCAAAGTCGGTGAGCTGATGGAGCGCATGGGGCACAAGCCGGCAGCCTTCATCGGCAGTTACTCGGAAGCCGACCGTGAAGCCCTTGCCGGTTTCAAACACCGCACCTTCACCGAAGAAGACGTGCATCACCTGATCTTCAACCTGCGGCAGGTACTCGACGACTTCGGAAATTTCGAAGCCTTCTGGAAATCCGTGCGGCAGCAGGCTCTGGAACAAAAACGCGAGCTTATCGCGACTTTTCATGAGCGTTTCATGGCCTATCACACCGGGCCGCAGCGTACCCGCAAGCACATCGCAAGCAGCGAAAAAGGAAGCAGCTGCAAACGTCTCTACCTGTACCTGCGCTGGACCGTGCGGCAGAACAGCGTGGTCGATACGGGCATTTACAGTTTTATGCCCGCCTCCGAACTCATGATTCCGCTTGATGTGCACGTTGCGCGGCACGCCCGCCGCCTTGGGCTGCTGGGCCGCAAGCAAAACGACTGGCAGGCTGTAACCGAACTCACCCGAAAGCTTCGGCTGCTCGACCCTGAAGACCCTGCGAAGTACGATTACGCCCTCTTCGGCCTGGGTATAGAAGACATTGAAGTACCAAAGGAATTTGTCATCAACAAACGAATTTCTTAGTCTGCAACTTATTTGCATTTGTTGTTCAGAACAGGGAAATAGCTTAATTTGAATGTTTGTATTCAATTAGTAAAACTGCGGTAAATGCAGGATGGAAAAAGTTGCTCTTCTGGCAGCATCTTCATCTTCACCGATCCGGGAACTGCCCTGCCGCAACATCCCTCATCCAAAACAAAAATAAATGAATCTTTCACCGGTCAATTCGCTTTTGAAAGGCGCCCTGCTAAGCTGCCTCACTGCCGGACTTTTCGCAGTTCCGGCTTTGCAGGCAGAAAGCGCTCCCCTTTCCTCTTCCGAAACAACGCAACCCATGCAAGCTACCGATACCGACAATCCCTTTTTTGAGCCCAGCTCGCTACCGTTTCAGGCGCCTGATTTTTCGGCCATCCGGCTGGAGCACTACAAGCCTGCCTTTCTCAGAGGGATGGAGGAGCAGATTCGTGAAATTGAAGCTATTGCGAACAATCCCGAACCGCCTACTTTTGAAAACACCGTAGAAGCCCGCGAGCACACCGGTGCCATGCTGCTGCGTGTATCGCGGGTTTTCTCGAACATGAGTTCAGCCAACACAAACCCCGAGCTTCAGGCCATCCAAACCGAGATGGCTCCGCAGCTTGCGGCACATTCCGACAACATTCAGCTCAATAACCAGCTTTTTGCGCGGGTAAGAACGCTGATGTACAGCGATGCCGCTAATGAGCTTGACGAAGAGTCGCGTCAGCTGCTTACGCGGCAGTACCGTGCCCATGTACGGGCAGGCGCCAACCTCGACGAAGCGGGTCAGGCCCGGATGCGTGAAATCAACGGCCGGCTGTCTTCGCTTGCCACGCAGTTTTCAGAAAACGTACTCAATACCAGCCGTGAGCGCGCCGTGCTGATCGAAACCCGCGAAGAGCTCGCCGGCCTGAGCGACGCCCGAATCCGCGCAGCTGCCGAAGCCGCCACCGCCCGCGGGCACGAAGGCAAGTACCTGCTCAGCCTCACCAACACGACGCGCCAGCCCATTACGGCAAGCCTTCTGAACCGGGAAACCCGCCGCAAGGTTTGGGAAGCTTCCGCCTTCCGCGGGCTTGGTCACGACGGGCATATCGACAATCGCCCAATCATCCTGGAAATTGCCGCGCTGCGGGCCGAGCGCTCTGAGCTGCTGGGCTTCAATAACTTTGCCGAATTCCAGCTGCAAAACGAAATGGCGGGCCATCCCGATGCGGCCTACGACATCATGCTGAACATGCTGCCTGCCGTAAAAGCCAATACCCGCGCCGAAGCCGACGCCATCACCGCACTGATGCGGGCCGACGGCATAACCGACGAGCTGCAGCCCTGGGACTGGGAATTCTACGCCGAGCGCGTGCGCGCCGATCAGTTTAATGTGGATGAAAACGAAATCCGCCCGTACTTCGAGCTGGAGCGCGTGCTGCACGACGGCGTTTTTTATGTGATGGAGCAGCAGTACGGCATCACCTTCGAAGAGCGCTTCGACCTGCCGGTGTACCATCCGGATGTGCGCGTTTTCACCGTGTTCGCTGAAGATGAAAGTGAAATCGGGCTGTTTTACGGAGATTTCTTCGCACGCGACGGCAAGCGCGGCGGTGCATGGATGAGCTCCTACGTGGTTCAGAACCACCTGAAAGGCGAGCTGCCGGTTGTGGTGAATGTGCTCAACATTCCGAAAGCTACCGAAGGCGAACCGCAGTTTGTTTCCCTAAGCAATGTTGTTACGCTTTTCCATGAAATGGGGCACGGCATTCACGGGCTGTTTTCGAATGTTCGTTTCCCATCGCTTGCAGGCACCGCTACGCCGCGCGATTTTGTGGAATTTCCCTCAACTTATGAGGAAGACTGGGCCATACAGCCGCAAGTGCTGCGCAACTATGCCCTGCACTACGAAACCGGAGAGCCCATCCCGCTCGACCTGCTCGCCCGTTTCCTCGAGGCACGCAAGTTCAACCAGGGTTTCGATACGTTTGAGTACATCGCGGCAGCCCTGCTCGACCTCGACTGGCACACCCTGAGCAGCAGCGAAATCCCGTCTGATGCCGAAGCTTTTGAGCGCGAATCGCTTGCACGCCACGGTGTGGACTGGTCGTTCGTGCCGCCCCGCTACACAAGCGGCATCTTTAACCACGTATGGCCGGGCGGCTATGCAGCGAGCTATTACGCCTACCTCTGGAGCGAAGTGCTTGCAGCCGATGCCTTTGAGTTTGTGCAGCAAAGCGGCGGGCTGGGTTCGGAAATCATCCGCCATTACCAGCGCACCGTACTCTCCAGCGGCGGCAGTCGGGATCCGATGGAGCTATACCGCGATTTTCGAGGGCAGGACCCCACCGTAGATGCGCTGCTTCGCCGCCGCGGCCTCGACCCTACACCGGTAAATTAAAT
>NZ_JAIUMX010000013.1:0-54530 GCF_022565315.1 Cyclonatronum sp.
ATCCTCTCACGAGAGCCGGTACGGAATGAAGCCTATCGCGTAATGATGGCGTGGGTGAGAGAGCTGCGCGGGGATGAAGCAAGCCCGGCACCTTAAACTTCTAAGGTGCCGGAAAGCAAATTAAGAGGCGCTATTTGCTGTCGGTCACCTGTTCTGTTCTGAAAGCGGGTACCAGCACCTGGTAGAGGGGCTGGGCTTCCGCGCTTTCGAAGGGTACATCAAGCAGCAGAGCGATGGTTGGGGCGAGGCTTTCGATTGAAAAAGCCTCAAGGCGTAGCTCGCTGAGAATACCCTTACCATAGGCGATAAATACACCGCTCATGCAGTCGCATTCGTTTAAAAACCCGTGATGGGCAAGGGCGAAATCGTTACCGGCACTCGGTACAATGAACTCCTGTTGATGCGTGCGCGTGATTACGGCGTTGTTCATGGCTGTACCGCAGCTGCTGAACAGTGCAAGCTGCCCTGCCTGCGGATGCTGCTGCGGATCGGGCAGCCCGAATGCTTCAAAATCGGCTTCCCGCACAACTCGCTCGATGCCTGTGGTTTGTTCGAATAACTGCGCGGTTTCTTCAATCAGGGCCGTATCCCAGGGGTTCTGAAAATAAACCATCGCGAAACCGCCGTTGGCGAAAACTTCTGCCCGCCCGCCGGCTATGCGGCCTTTCTCATTTACCTCAAGAAGACCATGCTGCTGTAGCACGCGGTTTGGTAAAAGGGTTTGCGGCGTGTTCGTCATACCATGATCAGAAACCAGAAAAACCGCTGTTTGTTCATATAGTCCTGCATCCTTAAGCTGTCGGAGCAGCAGCCCGACCAGCTCGTCGGTGTGTACAAGCGCGTCGAGAGCTTCCTGAGAATCTGTCGCATTCCGGTGAAGCATAGAGTCCAAATTCAGGAGATGCAGCAGCAGCAGCTCGGGCATACGGTTGGTGATCAGCCAGCCGGCTGCTGAGGCCCAGAATGTGTCGCGGCCGGCATGGTCGTATTGCCAGAGCGCAAAGCTGGTGAAGTCGTCGAGCAGGCCGTCATCAAAAAGATCCCAGAGAAGTTCTTCGCTTGCATTACCGATGGGGTCGGGGGCATCAGGGAGGTTATCCCTCAGGGCTGTTGCCCCGACTGTGCCCGGCCAGTTGATTGCAGCAGCCGTTTTTCCGGCTTCAAAAACATCGTCATAAACAGTTCTTGCGGCTACAAGCGATTCTTTATGTAGGCTGGCTTCAAACCGAAGGGGCAGACTGCCGTTGGTGCGCTGAACCATGCCGTTAAACAAAACGGAATGGCGGGCAGAGCCGCTGCCTGTTACCATGCTGGTGTGGTTGGGCCAGGTGAGGGTAGGGTTAGTGGGGATGAGCCCTTCGGCCTGCACTCCGCGTTCGGCGAGGGCGGAAATATTCGGAAGCAGCGTTGTATGCTCACTAAGCATCCCCATATGGAAACCATCGATGCTGATAACGAGAACGTGTGCCGGCCGGAATTCCGCCACGCCCTGATCATCGTTTGTATTGCCGTGATTTCCCGCAGCGTTTTCTGCGATTGAAATTGCCGGCAAAAGCGGAAACAGAATCAGAATCAGGATTACTGACGCTATCCAGAGTTTAAAAAGTGTTGTCATCCTCTTTTTTAGCATATCTGGCTATAATAATAAAAATGGACAATGCGACTTACTGATAAGCTGTTGAAATAATTTCAAATAGTTGAGAACCAAATAGTTAGCATATGATGCTTCCGGTATTTTTAAAACAGCCGGTATCAGCAGTACGTTCGGGTTTGCTCACCCTTCATTCTTCAAAAAAGGCAGTTACCTCAGTGCGAAGTAACTGCCTTGTAAGAAGAAAGATAGTTGCTGCTTCCTTACTACTCGTTCAGGGTGAGTTCTGAAGGCATTGCCATGGCTACGCGCTCAAGGAAGTCATTCGGGCGAAGGAAGCCAATTACTCTTGCCTGTGTAACTTCGTTGCCCTGATCATCAATAAATACGATGGTTGGCACACCGGCTATGTTGTACTGCACCCGCAGGGCTTCTGATTCGGGGGAGTCGAAATTGGTGAGGTCAACCTTGAGGCGCATCATATTTCCAGTAGCTTCAATCACGGTGGGGTCAGTGAAGGTAATGCGGTCGAGCTCAAGGCATGGAATGCACCAGTCGGCGTAAAAGTCGATCATCACAGGCTGACCCCTCTCAAGGGCAAGCGCGAGTTTGTCTTCTGAGTAGCTTTCCCACACGATGCCTTCTTTCTGAAGGTTCATGTAAAACATAACGGCGAGCGCGATGGAAACCAGACCGGTGGCATACTTGGTAACCGTAAATCCGGTTTTACCCTTGCCGCTCTGCTCCAGAAAGCCGATGTAAATACCGCCGATGAGCAGCGTGAGCACAATAACCCACTGTACGTACTGCGGGAACAGCGCAAGGCCGAGGTAAAAGCCTCCGACACCAATCAGAACGATTCCGAAAAGTTTCTTCACCCAAATCATCCAGGTGCCTGATTTTGGCAGTTTCTGCATGAGGCCGGAGAAGGTTCCCAGAATGAGGTAGGGCAGGCCAAGGCCCAGCGAGAGCACGAAGAATACCCAGAACCCGAACACAGGGTCGCCCACTGTGCCCACGTAGGCAAGCAGCGCGATGATGGGCGGGCCCACGCAGGGTGCCGCGAAGATGCCCACAACAAGCCCTGAAATAAATAGGCCGACCAGGCCGGTAGTGTTGCCGCTGCCTCCGATTTTGCTCGTAAGCCAGTAAGGCATCTGAATTTCGTACAGGCCGAACATGCTTAGTGCAAGCCCGAACATGAGAAAGCCGATAAAGCCGAGCATCCAGGGGCTTTGGAGCCAGCTGCCGAACAGGCCGCCGCTGAGGGCGGCTATAACACCAAGCACGGAGTACATGGTGGCGATACCAAGCACATACACCACAGCCTTGCCAAACACGCGCAGGGTGTTGCCGTCCTGCTGCCCGCCGAAGAGGGAAACGGTTACCGAAATCATCGGGTACACGCAGGGGGTGAGGTTCAGGGCCAGGCCTATGAGGAAGATTCCGATAAATGCCAGCCACAGCCCGCCATCGAACAAGGCTGAAATATCGCCCTGAGCGCCACCACCGATCATTGCATCGTCGAAGGCCAGAAACTGTGCTTCATTAACGGGGGACATGCCGGCGCCAGCTTCCACAATCTGAATCGGGATCTCAATTTCGACGGTTGCGGGGGCGAGGCATTGCATGTCGTCGCAGGCCTGAACGGTTAGGTCCGCCCGAAGAATGTACTCGCCAACAGGCGTGGAAGAGGAGGTGCGGAGGCTCAGGTAAATGGGGGATGTTTCCTCGTACACATCGAGGGGCTCATCTGCGAAGCCGAAAGTAAGCGTGAGCGGTGGCGGATAACGAATGTCCGTTAGGATGATGTGCTCGGAACGGCGTAGCTGCAGTTCAGTAGGGATGAGCCACTCGAGGGTAGGCCGGTGCGCGTTCACGTGCCAGGGATATTCGAGGTTGAGTTCAACAACGGCCTTAAACTCGGCACCACGCTCAACCTGATCCACGTTTAAGGCAACGCTTGGGTTCATCTTGTCGGCACTGGAAATGAACTGTGCACCTGCAGTGCGAAGCTGCGGGCCGGCCAATAGCAGCAAGAGGATGAACAGCCGCATACTAAGAGGCATAATTCGGATATTTGATAAAACTTTCATGCAGGCTCCTTTCAGTCGAGGGTAAATTGATCGAATGAAATATTACGCTCGTAAGCTTCCGTGCCTACGTACACGAGCAATCGCTCGAAGGTATTGAAGTCAATAAAACCTGGCTGAAAGCCGAGGGGCTCACCATCGGGAGTGAGGAAAATCGTGGTCGGAAATCCGGTAACTCCCAGGCCCATGGCAAAGTCGCTCATACTCATTTCCTGGCCAAGGTAGTTAATCCGCTGAGAGGATTCTGCGTTGATGCGTACGGCATAAAAATGCTCGTTAATCGCACTTTGAACCCGGTCGCGCGTGTAGGTTTCAGCTTCCATCTTTTTGCAGTAGCCGCACCAGTCGGTATATACATCAATCAGGATTTTTTTGTCGGCTTCACGTGCCTGTTCGATGGCCTGTTCCAGACCGATCCAGCCGGTGAAGGCATTTTCGGGCACGATTCGCTCGCCGCCCAGGAACTCACTGGGGATGCGCCGCTCAATTTCGGGCGGATTGCAGGCCCACAGCAAAGCGGGTAAAAAGAGCAGCAGAAAAAAGATTTTGTTGGTCATAGATCAGTTGGTTGAGGCCTTCACAGGCTTCTAAGATTTACAGCCGGATCCTTAAATGGAAATCAGATATCGGCAAAAGTATAATTAAATAAGATAAGGCTTTTTGCGTAATGCTGTAAACCGCTTAGCCTTGTGGCGGTTCCCTGCAATCGGGAGATTAAACAGCTGTGATCAGATTTTACGGGCATGAAACCCTGGTTTACCGCAGCTGGCGGCATCACCCTAAAAAACAAAGCTGAAGCTGTTGCGGAAGCTGTAAATCCAGCTTACAACATCAGGTGGCGGGTTGTAATCGTAGGTGGTGCTGAACTGCGCACTAAAGCGTATCAGCCGGCTGATTTGGAATCGAAGCTCTGCATCTGCGGTGAGCCGGGGGCTGCCGAAGCGCTGCGGCTCAGCCTGGTAGTAACCTACTATATACAGGTTGGTGGTAGGCGTCAGTTTGCCGCGCATCAGCAGGGATGTTGTGCTTTTCAGGCGGTTATATTCAACGCGGGGAGCTTCTTCCGGGCGCCATACTTCATGCTCGTACATGAGCCCGCTGGTAATGCCTGCTGTAAAGCTGTTGGTCTGAACGGTGTTGTGCCGCATGCCCCCGCCAAGCAGGGCACGCCTCCTCAGACCCCAATCCTCACTGTACTGGAGCTGTGTAAAAATTTCCGGAGACCATGTGCGGCGGTACCAATAAGTGCCGCGCAGGTGAACATAACCGTTATTTACAAGTTCGTCGTCGATTGTGAGCAGGTTGAGGTTGGTGAGCATGAGGTGGGAATGAACTTTCCCAAAGTGAATTAAGGTAGCGCTGCTGTTAAGCTGAATGGTTTCGCTGTCTTGTTTGCTCGCCGAAAAGCCAAAACTCAGGTTCCCGGCCCAACTTTTGGATGTGTCGGCCTCCATGCGCAGGCTTTCAATATTCAGCACCTGTGCATGCACGCTTACGGGTTGCGGGATGATGAAAATGAGAAGCAGTAAAACAAGAAGCCCGGTCTGAGGAAGCAGGCTTGCTTTTGGGTCTTTAAGGAAGGCTGAGGCGGCGTGGCTGTGTTTAGGCATAAAAAGATTGTTGTTGTACTAAGAATGAAATAAAGGATAACTTAACCCATTGTCGGATTCGCCTGCTTTTAGGGTGAAAAATCCGGGAAAGGCAAAATTACAGGATTGTCTGATTCAGCCTTTGCTGAAAATAACCATCACACGACACAACGCTAAATTTAAATATGACCAAAGAAACACTGCTCCCCTGGCTGCTGGATAACCGGGAACTCAATAAATCACAGCAAAAAGCGCTAAAAACCCTCTGCAAGCAGATTATTGCAAAAAGCAATAACGACAAAGATGCCGAAGATTGGTTTATTCTTGGGGTTTCGGAGCAGCGGGATGAGAACTATGAGGAAGCCCTGGATGCTTTTACTTTTGCGGTAGAAAAAAATCCGGAGTTTGAAGCGGCTTACAAATTCAGAGCTGAAACCCATATCGCTCTCGAGGATAACGACGCCGCTCTTGAAGATGCTAACAAAGCACTTGAGCTGGATAACACCTACACAGAAGCTTACCTCGTTCGCTCAATGCTGCTGCGTAACCGTAAGGCATGGGATGAAGCCCTGGCAGATGCTGACGAAGCAATCCGGCATGATCCCGAAAATGATTTTGCCTTGCTGCAGAAAGCCAAACTGCTCTACGATTCCGGCAAATACCCGGAATCTATCGAAGCTTTTTCGGCCATTCTTGAAGAAGACCCGCAGCAGATTGAGGCGTTGTCATCAAGAGGGCTTGCGTATTTCTTTGAAGGGGATGCCGAAGCTGCCCTGCGCGACATCAAAAAAGCCAGAACCCTGGAAACAGGCAGTGTTGTCTCTGAGTTCAATATGGGGCTGATTATGAGCGCACTCCCTGATTACACCAAGCAGGCTTTCCGCCATTTTGAAAAAGCTTTCCGCAAGGACCGCAAGCTGCTTAGCCGGTACATAGAGATGTCAGAAGACTTTGAATCTGAGCGGCTCGTGAAGCGTCTTGATGAAATCCTTACTGAGCTCGAAGGCCGTAAAGAAGGTAATTTTTACGCCCTTGAGCTGTATGACCTGCTCGATACGCGTATGAAGGAAGTTAAAGCATTGCTGGCTTCCGGTTAACAGGCAGCGCGCCTGATGTGTTGCACAAAAAAGCCCGCTAACCTGTTCAGGGTCAGCGGGCTTCATTATGTAAGGGAGTAGTCAGTTAAAATCCGCAACCGTTTCCCTTCGGTGGTGTCAGTCAGAAAAGCCGGTTCCCGGGTTTACCGGTTCAGATGAAGCATGATTTGATCTTTCAGCGAAGCCAAAAATCTGTTTTTAAACTTTGATATTAAGTTTTTTGCAGAAGATTTATTTTTTACTGTATTTGCGGAACAGTGAAAGTGTGAAGGCTGTTACAGATCAATAGCCCACAGTTGATTTACGTACATAGCCGTAGGGTTTAGTTTTATAACACATCAGAATCTTGCAGTACCTACTATGAAGGAGAAAAAAAATTTAAGTGAACTGATCACAGCCTATGTTGACGGTGAGCTCAACAGTACAGAGGAGAAAAACCTCCTTGAGCTTGCCGCTGCTGATCAGGATATACAGACTGCAATAAAAAAAGAGCAGCTCATTAAACAAATTGTTAGCAGGCACTGCAAAAAAATCCAGGCCCCGGCGCATCTGTTTGATGCCATTCAAACCAAACTACAGGCCGAACAAGCCGAAACGAATCCTTTCCTGAGAGAGAACAGTCAGGCAAAACCGCGTCAGAACAGATTTATGATGCCGCTTGCCGCTTTGTTGGTGATGTCACTGTTAATTTTTCTGGTGCAGCAGTTTATGCCGTCTGAAAATTCAGGACTAACAACTTATTCCTTTGAAGAGCTGACTTACACGCACTTCGCAAGTTTTGACGGTCGTTTCATTCAGCCGGCTATTTCACCGGATACGACCTATGAAGCGCAGCAGTACCTCAAAAACACCTACGGTTGCAATATCACGGTACCTGAGCTGCTGAATACAACTTTCGTTGGTGTTACCTATGCTGATTTTTTTGAAGGGTTTCATACGCCGCTGCTTACCTATCAAACGACTGATGAAACGTACATTTTTATTTTTGCGGCAGAGCTCGTAAATCTCGACGCGCATCCGCATCTGCATCCGCTGCAGGAAGCCTTTGATACGATTAAAGCACACAATGATGTCTATATCAAGAAATTCAATGGCCACGACGTAGTTTCCTGGAAATGGAATGATGTGTGGTATGCCGGGATTTCCCAGCACGACGGGCAGATTCTTGCAGCTATGCTCCCGCACTGATTCAGGTTTTCGATCAGATTTCACTTAACCGCCTTTTCAACGGCAACAAATGGCTTTTGCACAGCGTCATTATGATTATGTGATTGGTGGCGCGGGTCTTTCGGGACTTTCTCTGTGCTGGCACATTGCTACCCATCCGGGGCTGGCTGATAAATCCGTGGCGCTGATTCAAAGCCCCGAAGACGAAAACCATGCTGCGGGCAAAACCTGGTGCTTTTGGGCCAAAGATGCCCTGCCTGACCCGGTAAGCATACGTTACAGCTGGCAGCATCTCGAAGTTTATGCCGGAAAAACGGCACTAAAAGTGCCGCTCAGTACAATGGGCTATTACTGTGTTCAGGGTGAAGACTACTTTGCCAAAATGATGCACGCGCTGCGGCAAATGCATCAGGTTGATGTAATTGAAGCTCAGATCGGCGGGTTTGGCGAATCAAAAAGCGGTGTGAAAATTGATGCAGGGGGCAGGCCGCTAACGGCGCAGTATTTCTTCAAAAGCTATGGCAACCCTGACCTGAAGCGGGCCCGTTTTCGGTTGCTGCAGCACTTCAAGGGGGTAGAAATTGAAACAGACGCACCGGTTTTTGATCCGTCAACAGCCCGAATGATGGACTTTCGCGTGAAGCAGCTCGACGGGGCTACTTTTTTTTATGTGTTGCCTTATTCAGAAACTAAAGCCCTGGTGGAATACACGCTTTTTTCACCGGCAAAACTGCCGGAGGAAGCCTATGATGCCGCCATCACGGCCTACCTGAACCGTTATTATAATTTGCAGCAGGGCAGGTACCGCATCACCCGAAGCGAATCCGGCGTGATACCTATGGCAGACAGCATTTACCGGCCGCAAGCCGGCCAACGGGTGCATCTTACCGGAACAGCATCCGGCATTCCGAAGGCTTCAACCGGCTATGCCTTCTCCCGGATTCACCGGCAGGCAAAACATATTGCTGATTCACTGGCACTTCATGGCTCGCCAAGGCGTCAGCCAGATTCTTCCGCACGCTACCGGATTTACGACCTGATGCTGCTCGATATCCTCAGCCGCGATCAGAAGTTGATTGTGCCTGTATTTGAGGCTCTGTTTGCTAACAACCCCATCGAGCGGGTGCTCCGCTTCATTGACGAGCAAACGGTTTTCTCAGAAGATGTTCGGGTGATGGCATCTGTGCCATGGCTGCCTTTTCTGCGCGCCGGGGGCCGGAATCTTGATATGCTGCTTCGGGGCGGGATTGCACCCCGAAGCACATCATCCTAAAAAACATACAGGTTTTACCCGCCTTTGTACTGTACAGCAAGAACCGTGATGTCGTCTGACTGCGGCGCATCACCGGCAAACCGCTCCACTTCTTCAAACAGCCCGCTTACCAACTGCTCAGTATTTTCTTTCGGGTGGGTTTCGAGGTAGCTGATAACACGCTCCTCCTCATACATTTCAGCGGAACTGTTTTCGGCTTCCGTTACCCCGTCGGTGAAGGTTACAAGCGTATCGCCGGGTTTCAGTTGAATGGTTTTTTCGGAATAGGGCATTCCGTCGAATTTGCCCATCAGCAGGCCTCCCACATCTTCAAGTTCGGTAACGCTTCCGTCGGCGTGCTGCAGGTAGGGCAGGTTGTGGCCGCCGTTGCAGTACGAAAGTTCGCCGGTTGTGAGGTTCAGCACTCCGTAAAACACCGTCACAAAGGTAGTGATGTCACTTTCGGGGATCAGCATGCGGTTAACCTTTGTGATACTTTCCGCAGGGCTCAGAATCTGTGAGCCGATGGCTTTGAGCATGGTCTGGCAAACGGCCATGTAAATAGCAGCAGGCATGCCTTTACCGGATACATCACCCACATAAAATACAAGATGATCGGGATCGTATTTGAAAAAGCCATAAAAATCGCCGCCTACATATTTAGCTGCAAGCATGCCGGCATGAATGTGAAAACGGGCATCGTTGGTATAAACCGGGAAATCGCGGCGCAGCAGTTTTTGCTGAATCCGCGAGGCCATATCGAGATCGTAGTTTAGTGCTTCCAGCTGTTGCCGGGTTTGCACAGCCGTGAGGTATTGTTCAATTTCTTCCAGGGTTTTACCGATGGTTGTCTCAAGATCGTTAAAATCGATGGGTTTGGTCACGAAATCGTAGGCACCCCCGTTCATAGCAGAGCGGATGTTTTCCATATCGCCATAGGCAGAAACCATAATGGTTTTGAGCTCACGACGGTTAAGTTTCTGCACCTCATTAAGGAAGGTGAGCCCATCCATATTGGGCATGTTGATATCGCTGAGAATCAGATAAATTTCTTCATGCTGCTGAATGATTTCAAGGGCCTGAACGCCGTCTTCTGCAAAGAAGAATTCATATTCGGATTTACGTATCTGCCGTCTGAATTTTTGCTTCATCAGCAGCTGCAGGTCCGGTTCGTCATCAACAACGAGGATTTTGGAACATTTTTCAGACATATAAATGTGTTGGAGGCTTGAACAAATTAATGCTTGCGGCTAAATGTTAAGATATTTGTGAATCTCTTCTTTGATAGAGGTGAAATCTATCGGTTTGGAAAAAAACTGCCGTGCACCGGCAGCGATGGCCTGATCGTAGTGTTCACTGTCGTGATAGGCTGAAATCATGCAGACTTTGATTTCAGGGTAGGCCTGGTTTACCTTTTCGAGCAGCTCAATACCCGACATACCCGGCATGTTGATATCGCTGAAAATATATACGGTATCCAAAGCTTCCCCGGAGGCAAGTACCTGCATGGCTTCTTCACCGGAAAAAGCAAAAGCCAGCTCGATAAGCCCCTTTTTTAACTCGCGGCGGAACTTTTGCCTGAAAAGCAGTTCAACATCCTGTTCGTCATCAACTACGAGAATTTTCATAATACAAAGATTTAGGGGATTTCCAGGGCTTATGTTGTAGGAGGGCTCAGATTTGTGAAGCAGGAATGGAGATTACAAAGCGCGTTCCGGTTCCGTCAGCGGGTTTTTCGATCCTGATTTCGCCGCCGTGCGCCTTCACGATGTCGTTTGTGATTGAAAGACCCAGACCGGTACCCTGCGTACCTTTTTTAGTGGTGAAGAAAGGCTGCAGAATTTTGTTTTTGAGTTCTTCGGGGATGCCGGGGCCGTTGTCTTCAATTTCGATAACGGCACGGTTCTCCGTTTTGCGGCTGCGTACCGTAAGCAGCGGCTGATAGCCGTTTTCACCCTCATTCGTTACTTTTTCACGCATGGCATCAAAGGCGTTGTTGTACATATTGATGAGTACCCGTGAGAAGTCTTCCGTAATCAGGGGGATGTCTCCCATGTTTTCGTCCAGCTCTTTTTTCAGGCCCACATTGATGGGATTTTTGCCTGCTTTCATGCCGTGGAAGGCCAGATTCATGTATTCCTGAATGATGCTGTTAAGGTTGGCAGGCTCAGTTTTGCCTGAGCCGCCCCTGCTGTGCAGCAACATGGATTTCACAATGCCGTCGGCACGGCTGCCATGCTGATAAATTTTTTCCAGGTTTGATTTTATATCCCCGAGGATGTCTTCGATTTCTTCCCTTGTGTCGCTTTCTCCGAGCTTTTCGAGCTCTTCGTAAATTTCTTCAATCAGCTCTATGCTCAGTTCAGAGAAGTTGTTCACGAAGTTCAGCGGGTTCTTAATTTCATGGGCAATACCAGCGGTGAGTTGCCCCAGTGAGGCCAGTTTTTCCTGCTGAATGAGCTGATCCTGCGTTGCTTTGAGGTTTTTGTAGGCAATTTCAATTTCCCGTGCCTGTTCCAGTTCTTTCTCCCTTGCGCGCTCGCGTTCTTTCTCAACCAGGCGACGGCGCTCAAACTGTACCAGACCGAACAGGGTGCCGGCAAAAAAGAGGGTGTAGAACGAGTAGGCCCAAATGGTTTGCCACCAGGGAGGCCGTATGATGAAGGGAAATGTCAGTTCTTCGCTCCACAAACCGTCGCTGTTCATGGCTTTTACCCGAAAGGTGTACCGGCCCGGAGGTACGTTGCCATAAGGTGCCGTTGTTCGTTCGGTTACGGGGTTCCAGTTTGTATCCATACCTTCGAGCTTGTATCTGTATTTGATGCGGTGCGTTTGATGCATACTGATACCCGCGTAGTTGAAGCTCATAAAGTTGTTATTAAAGGCCAGGCTGAGCTGTTCAGGCAGGTGATACCAGGGCGAAAGCCCGCTGAAGCGTACGTCGCGCACTTCAATACCGTTGGCGAGCTCAATGGTGCGGCCCTCTTCAAGAGCCGGATTCATCCAGTCGAGCTGTTCGTTAAAAAGCTCGATTCCCGTGAGCTGTATGTTGGGAGCCGGGATGTTAGCCAGCCTTGCTTCTGAGGCCGGGTAGTGCACAGTTAGCCGGTCGCCCGATCCAATCCAGATCAGGCCTTCATCATCCTCAAGAATGGTGTTGCGGAAATTGCCTATGCCCAGGAAACCGTCTTCATAGCTGAAGTTGCGGAAAAAAACTTCATCAGCTTGTGTGGTACCGGAAGTGAGGCGGGCCAGCAGGGTTCGGGTTGTTAGCGGGGAAAGTACACTCAGGCCAAAACTGCTGCCAAACCAAAGGTTGCCGTTGGTGTCTTCGAGTATGTTGCGCACATCGTTGTTAATCAGCCCCTGCTGCTCTGTTATCCGTACCAGCCGCGCGGCTGTTTCTGACGGCTGGTTTTCAGGCAGAAAGGCCGTTATTCCGCTCTGAGTGCCCAGCCAGACAATTCCGTTACTGTCTTCAAAAACCGACCAGATGAGGTTGGATGTTAGGCCGTTATCCATCGAGTAATGGTAAAACCTTCCTTCCCCTCCTTCAATATCAGGGGTGAAGCGCGTTAGCCCGCCGCTTGTGCCAAACCAGAAAGTTCCCCGGCGGTCTTCTGTGATGCTGAATACGTTATCGCTGCTGAGGCCTTCGGCTACACCGATCTGCGTGAATCGCCCTGTCTGCCCGTTGCTGCCCGGGGCCGGCTCGAAGCGCACCACACCGCCGGTTGTACCAAACCAAAGGGTACCGTTTCGGTCTTCATAAATGTCAAATACGAAGCCAAGTGAATAACCGGGCACATTCACATAAATAATCTCAGGTTCACGGTCGGGGCGGGTGTTGTCGTAAATGTGGGTGCCGCCACCGGCCGTGCCGATCCAGATGCGCCCGAAACGGTCTTCGTGCAGGCTCATTACATTGTTCATGCTCAGCCCTTGCCGGGTTCCGATATGCTCAAAAAAGGCACGGTTCCCGTCATCAGTTTTGTTAAAACGGCTGATGCCACCGCCTTCGGTACCAAACCAGAGCCTCCCGCGCGAATCCTGAAGGGAGCTTACGATCACATTCATGCTAAGCCCGTCGCGGGTAGTGAAGTGGCTGAAAACGTCGCCGTTATAGCGGCTGAGTCCTCCGCTGCGTGTGCCCATCCACAGGTTGCCGGTTTTATCGGTAAGCAGGGTGAAGACCACATCACTTTTCAGCCCGTGTGCTTCACTGATGTGCATGAAGGTGCTTCCGTCGTAGCGGCTGAGCCCCTGCAGGGTACCAAACCACATATTCCCGGAGGCATCCTGCGTAACCGACATCACCACATCGTTGGATAGCCCCTGAGCAGTGCCGTAATTCCGGAACTGCTGCCCGTCGAATTTACTTACCCCGCCGCCTTCGGTACCGGTCCAGAGGTTTCCGTCACGGTCTTCATACAGGAAAAGGGCAGCATTATGTGCCAGCCCGTGTTCGGTGCCGTAATGCCGGAAGGTGCCTTCTTTGAAGCTCACAATTCCGCCACCGCGTATCGCGGCCCAGATAACGCCCTTGCTGTCGCGAAGCAGGTGCCATACCACATTGCCGGTTAACACATCGTTTGCAGTATAATGGATAAAGCTGTCGCCGTCGAGTACACTGATGCCGCCGCCCCGGGTGCCGAACCACATACGCCCGTCTGTATCTTCGGTAATGCTGATTACCGCATTGTTGATTAGTCCGTTTTGGGTGGTATAGTGGGTGAAGCGGAGCCCGTCGTAGCGGCTTACCCCTCCCTCTGAGCCAATCCAAAGGTGGCCGCGGCTGTCGGTAAAGAGGAAGCGTACAAAATTGTTCAGCAGCCCCTGCTCGGTATCATAATGAGAAAAGGCGGAGCCGTCGAAACGGGTGAGCCCGCCTGCGGTGCCAAACCAAAGATTGCCGTAGTTATCTTGTGTGAGGGTTACAACATTGTTCTGCCGCAACCCCTGCAGTTTGCCGAAGCTGCTGATGTTTGCAGGGTTATGGTCCCGGCTTGCCATGTCGCGGGCAATCACCGTTTCGGGCAAACCAGCGCGTATAGTAGTATGTGTTGCTTCAACATGTTCGCCCTCATCTGCTAAACCCAATTCAGCGGGTGCTGTGGCAGTTATTACATCCGGAATGCCGCTTTGGTAGATGTTGGCAAGCGCCGGATGAATTTCCGGCGGACCGGCTTCAATCCGCTCAAAGTTGCTGAAACGAATTTCAGTTGCTGAAAGCTGCTGAAGCTGAGCCGGGTCGAGCTTGAAGCCGCTTGCTATTTCAGCAGCATGAGCAGGGGCCGGCTGTGTGTCCTGAATACCGGATTGGCAGGAAAGAACAGACAGCCCCGAAAGAAACACAAACCAAAAAAATGGCAGCGGGATGTTCGGCTTTGACTTATGAGTAGGAGTCATGTAGGTATGAAATGCAGATGGTTAAGCAAAAACATTCGTTTGAAAAACAGATAAAGCCATAAAAAGGCTTAAAGCGATAACAGTTGGGAGCCTGATTGAAGGCAGACCCGGATAGATTTATGATAACTTAGTCTTAATTCGAAAGATAGAAGTTTAAGAATAAGGTATTTTTTTACGCTAAAAACTATTGTTTCGATTATTAAACCAAAGGAAAGTAAGCATTTTTTAGCAGACCGGCACGGCAGTGTAAACATGATAAAGAACACCTAAGCAGCCTTCTTTTCAGTTCGTTAAGCGGTATTGAAGTCTGCCGGGAAACCTATGTAAGAAGCCTTTTCAGGCCTGCTGCACAGGCAGTTAAGCTGCATCTTTGTGTCCTTACAGCACGATACAGCACGACCCCGAAAATGGTTTTACACAAGATAGCAATCAGACCCTGTTCCTGCCTTTTTTGTTGAAACGGAGCATGTTTCAGGATGCCCAAACCTACATTCTGACGTCTGATTTATGTAGATTAAATCTATTTAGAACCTGATTTTGGCGAAAACAACCCGGTAATCGTATATTCTTATCCGAATATAAGATTATTCTCGTGGCGTGACCTCTTCTTCATTCACACTTCATATAAAAAGTGAACTTTACAGACACCTGTAAAGCGTCTGTTGAGAAGCTGACCTTCATACTTTAACTGTAATTTTTTAACCTGAGTAATGAGCGATACGAAGAAGAATATTGGCGTAGTTTTAATGAACCTCGGCGGCCCGACCTCTGAGGATAACATCAAAATTTTCCTTTACAATCTGTTCCGTGATCCCGATATCATCCGTTTGGGCGGAGGTTTCTGGCAGGACAAGCTTGCAAAGCTCATTTCTACCATCAGAGCCAAAAAAATTGTAGAGAACTATCAGGAAATCAATTACTGCACCAAAGGCTGTACCGGCAGCAAGTACTGCTTCAACCGGCAGAACAAGGTGGTGTCAACCTGCTGCTCGCCTATCAACGGGCTCACAGAGCTGCAGCGCCGCAGCCTCGAAAAGTATTTCAAGCAGAACGTGCCTGAGCATAATTTTAAAGTTTATACGGCTATGCGCTACTGGCTGCCGTTTGCAGATCAGGTGATGAATGAAATCCGGGAAGACGGCATGGATCATGTTGTGCTGCTCCCGCTTTATCCGCAGTTTTCCTGGACGACCTCCGGCAGCAGCTTCCGCGACTGGGAAGATGTGAAGAAAGAGCACAAAGCCTGGAAGAAAAAAGTGGACTGGCAGGAATTCATTGTGAAGGATTACTACCTCAATGATGACTTCCTTCATGCCATGAACGACCGCATCAACGAAGCCCTCGAGCGCTTCAGCCCCGAAGACCGCGACAAGGTGCATCTCGTATTTACCGCACACGGCACCCCGCTCATCGAAGTGGAAAGCGGCGACCCCTACACCCGGCAGATCAACGAAACGGTAGAAGCCGTCATGAAACTTCGCGGGCGCGACAAGCAGTACTGGCTCGGTTTCCAGAGCCGTGTAGGTCCCCAGAAATGGACACAGCCTAATACCGAAGATCTCGTGTTCCGCCTCATCCGCTACGGCATTAAGCACATGGTTATGATTCCGGTCGCTTTCGTGACGGATCATATCGAAACATCAATGGAGCTTAACATTGAGCTTCGCGAAGCCATCGAAGAAGAAAACCTTCATATCGAGGGTCTTGAAGTAATGCCCGGCCTGAACGACCATCCGCTTTTCATCAAAGCCCTGGCCGATGAAACACTCAAAATTATGTCGAATGTACTTGATGCAGAACACACCGCTGCATCTGAAGAAACGGCCCGTACGCTGGTCGCTTCTTAATCCTTCAATCTGTATATGGATAAAAGCATACTGTTAGAAAAATTTACGCTTATTGGTATCAATCATCGCCTTGCAGATGTGCGTATCCGGGAGAAATTCAGCCTTTCCTGGGAAGAGCAGTCAACCATGCTCGAAGATGCTAAAACGCAGGGTATCGGGGGTATGATAATCGTTTCGACCTGCAACCGTACCGAAGTGTTTGCAACTACTTCTGATGCGGAGCTGCTGTCGATTTTATTCTGTAAGCACGCCAAGGGCTCACTAAGTGAATTTAAAGAGTATGGCTTTATCCGGCACGGCGAACACGCTGTCCGTCACTTTTACCGCGTTGCAGTCGGGCTTGAAGCTCAGATTCTGGGCGATCTTCAGATTATCAAGCAGGTGAAAGAAGGCTACCGGCTCTCATCCGATCTCGGCATGGCCGATTCGGTTGTGCACCGCCTCATGCAGAGCGTGAGCCGCACACACAAGCGTACCCGCAACGAAACCTCCCTCGGCATGGGTGCTGCTTCAACGGCGTACGCGGCCGTACAGCTGGCCAAGCGTCGCATGAAGAAACTCACCGGCAAAAAAGTGCTGCTCGTTGGCGCAGGCAAAATCGGCAAAGTGACCTGCAAGAACCTGATTGCCATGGGCGCCTCCGATGTTACGGTCATCAACCGGAACATGACCCGCGCCGAGCGCCTCGGCATGCGATTCCCCGTGAATGTTGCCCCCATCAAAAATATTGATATCGAAATTGCGCGCGCTGATCTCATTATTGTAGCTACCGGCGCCTCTCACGCGGTGATCAATCACGGGCACATGGAGCTTTGCGACCCCGAGGGCGGCGAAAAGCTGATGATCGATCTCTCAGTTCCCCGCAATATAGCAGATGAAGTTGGTGTGCTGCCGTTTGTGCATCTTATCAACATGGATATGCTCAGCGATACCCTCGATGAAACCTTCCGCGAACGTCAGTCCAACATTCCGTTTGTGGAGCAAATCATCGAAGATGAATTTGAGCAGTGGTGCACCTGGCTTTCCGAGCTTCGCGTTGTGCCGACCATCCGTGCTATCAACACCAAGTTCGATCAGATCCGCCGTCAGGAAATTGAGCGCTTCCGCCATAAATTAAATGAAGACGCCATGCTTCAGGTCGAACACCTCACACAGCGTATCATCAATAAAATTGTGGCGCATTCGATCGAGCATCTCAAAGAAAATCAGGGTCGTACCGAAGAAGTGACCCGCATCATTCAGGATATGTACAAAATCGGGGACGAAATCTGAGCAATGGGGGCTAAAACCATCCGGATCGGCACCCGGGACAGCATCCTCGCTACCTGGCAGGCCGAGCATGTCGCTGCAGGCCTTAAGCAGCACGGCTACAAAAGCGAACTTGTGTTTATCAAAACTGAAGGCGATCAGGTACTCGATACGCCCCTCCCCATGCTCGGAGGCAAGGGCGTCTTCACCAAAGCCCTCGACGATGCCCTGCTCCGCGGCGAAGTTGATATCGCCGTACATTCCTTCAAAGACATCCCGACCCTCACCCCTGAGGGTCTTGCTGTTATTGCCATTCTTGAACGCGACGACCCCCGCGATGTGCTCGTTGCCCGCAAAGACGCTGATTTCCTCCACGATGAAAGCTACGAGGCAGTCATCGCTACGAGCAGCCACCGGCGCGGCGGTCAGTGGCTGGGTAAATTCCCGAAGCACCGCCTCACCGATATTCGCGGCAATGTGCACACACGGCTGCGTAAGCTGAATGAAAACAAATGGGACGGCGCCATATTCGCCGCCGCCGGACTCAAGCGGGTAGGCCTCGACGGTAACATTTCTGCCTACCTCGAATGGATGGTACCCGCGCCCGCGCAGGGAGCCGTAGCCGTAATGGCCCGCGATAACCGCCCCGACCTGAACCGCGCCCTCGGCCCGCTTCACCATTCCTCAACGGCGCTGTGCACCCGTACCGAGCGCCGGTTTCTGCAGGTACTCGAAGGCGGTTGCTCCGCACCGCTCGGCGCCTTCGCCCAAATGTACGGCAGCGAGCTGCAGCTTAAGGCTGTCCTTACCTCGCTTGACGGCAGCCTGCGCGAAGAGATTTCCATGAACATGCCGGTAGAGCATGCGGCAAGCCTGGGCGACCGCGCCGCCGAAGCCATGATGGCACGCGAAACGGTAATGGATATCCTCGCGGAAATCCGCAAAGACCCCGAGTAGCCGTGAAACCGCCGATCCGGGTCTGGTTTACGCGCAGCCTTTCTGACGAAGAAACCGCGGCAGCCGCGAAGCTCGGCATTGAAGCCGCTCAGGCGGCGCTCACCGGAATTTCTTTTTTTGGGGATGAAGAAGTTCTTGCCCAAACCCGCTCCCTTCCCAAGCCCGACGCCCTGTTGTTCACGAGCCGGAATGCAGTCCCGTTTTTTTTGAGGTTGAAGGATGAGCTGCCGCAAAACAGCACGGTTTTCGCTGTTGGTGAGCGGACCGCGGCCCTGCTCACCGAAGCCGGCCTGAGCGTTCATCAGCCCGATGCCGCGCAGCAGCACGGCCGCGCAACCGGCCGCATGATGGCCGCGAACCTGCCCGAATCTGCCGCGGTCTGGCACTTTGCCGCCGAAAGTCCGCGGCACGAAGCCCGCGAAGAGCTCGAAGCCGCCGGCATCCGCTACCATCATATTTCGTGCTACAAAACCGAGCCGCTCAAACCCGTCAGCATCCCGGCTGATATCCGCGCCCTTGCGTTTTACAGCCCGAGTGCGGTGCAGGCCTGGCTGCAGCTCGGCGAAAAGCCCGGCGCTTCGCTTCCTGCATTCGCCATTGGCGGCACAACCGCGCTGGCGCTGCAGCAGGCCGGCTTCCAAACTATTATTGAAGCACCGCAGCCCTCAACCAGGCATTTATTACAGGCTGTTCATGCTTATTTTTCAGGCTGATGGCTGCTGTGTCCGAACCCGAATCTGTGCTGATTTTAAGCCCGGTACATTAGTGCCAAACCTGATTTTCAGGAAACTGAATTAACCCGAAGCGGGATGAGGGCCGGAAACCCATCACCCGAAAAAACAAAAAAACGAACCCGTTATGAGCAACGCCTTCCCGGAATTAAAAAACGATTTACTGTTAAAAGCCCTCCGCGGCGAAAAAGTTGAGCGTCCGCCGGTCTGGATGATGCGGCAGGCCGGCCGCTACCTGCCCGAATACATGGAGCTGCGCGGCAAATATTCTTTCTTCGAACGGGTGGAAACGCCCGACCTCGCCTGCGAAATCACCATGCAGCCCATCCGGCGCTTCGCCCCTGATGCCGCCATCATTTTCTCGGATATTCTGGTGGTGCTGCAGGCCATGGGCGTGGAAGTCACCCTCAACCCCGGTGAGGGCCCGCGTATCCCCACGCCGGTTTCCACGCCGGAGCAGGCCCTCGCGCTTGCCGTGCCCGATGTGCACGACCGCCTGCACTACGTAATGGAAGCCCTCACCCTTACCCGGCACGCGCTTGCCGGCGAGGCGACCCTCATCGGTTTTGCGGGCGCCCCCTGGACCCTCTTCTGCTACCTTGTGGAAGGCCGCGGCTCCAAAGATTTCGCCCGTGCAAAAGCCTTTTACTTTCAGTACCCCGAGGCTGCGAAGCACGTGCTGGAGGTCATCACCGAAACGACTATCCGTTATCTGAAGGCGCAGATTGCCGCCGGTGCACAGGCCGTGCAGGTGTTCGATTCCTGGAGCGGGCTGCTCTCACCCGAAGACTTCAACGAAATAGCGTTCCCCTACCTGAAACGCATTTCAGACGAGGTCACCGAAGTTCCGCTAATTCTCTACCCCAAAGGCAGCTGGTACGCGCTCGAAGGCATCGCTTACCGCACCAAAGCCGCGGCACTCGGCGTGGACTGGTGCATCACGCCGGAATATGCGCGGCAGCTTACCCGCAACGAAATAACGCTGCAGGGAAACTTCGATCCTGCCCGGCTGCTGTCGTCCCCGGCGGATATCACCAAACAGGTGCACCGCATGATCGACCGCTTCGGAGCGCAGCGCTACATCGCCAACCTCGGGCACGGCATCCTGCCCTTTGTTCCGGTCGATCATGCCCGCGCTTTCTTCGAAGCCGTAAAAAGCTGGCAGCCCAAAAACTGAGGCAGCACTGCCTACTGTAGTTTTTGGGGAGAATTCCGTGCGCATCACGGTCTTTCGTGCTTGTGAACACTCCCAAACCTACGGCATGCTCCGTGCTTTTTGAGGCAGGCGCTACCGGTCGGGGCGCCGCTACGATTTTGAAATGCAGCGGGTGTATCCGGCAGTTTCTCTGTCGCTGTTGATCCGGCAGGCCAAACGGGGCCTGAACCGGAATGCGGTTTTGCCGCAGATGTTTTATTTTCAGGCTGTTCATCAAAATCTGATTCATCATTAAGGAGTAAGCCGTTGTCAGAACCGCTCAAAAATCGTTTTACGGACTATATTTACGGATTGCAGGACCGCATCTGCGGGGCGCTCGAAAAAACGGACGGGCGCGCAAAGTTTCAGGAAGACCTCTGGGAGCGGGAAGGTGGCGGGGGCGGCCGCACCCGCGTAATCGCGAACGGCCGGGTTTTTGAAAAAGGCGGGGTGAATGTGTCTGTGGTGCACGGCGCGCTTCCCGAATTCATCCAAAAACAGTTCGGCACCGCGGAAGGATGGTTTTTTGCAGCGGGCATTTCGCTCGTGCTTCATCCTGAAAATCCATTCGTACCCACCGTGCACGCCAACTACCGCATGTTCGAGCTTTACGACGGCCCCGACGGAGCGCCCAAAGATGCCTGGTTTGGCGGCGGCGCCGACCTCACACCCTACTATTTATTTGATCAAGACGCCCGCCACTTCCATCAGACCCACCGGCAGGCCTGTGATCAGATCGATCCGGCTCTGTACCCGCAGTTCAAAAAGCAGTGTGATGCCTACTTCCACAACGCGCACCGGGGCGAGGGCCGGGGCATAGGCGGCATCTTTTACGATTACCGCCGTGCTCAGGACGCCGCCGACGGCCTCGAAACCTGGTTTCAGCTGGCCCAAAACTGCGGCGACGCCTTCACCGAAGCCTACATCCCGATTGCGGAAAAGCGCAAGCACCTGAGCTGGACGCCCGAACACCGCTACTGGCAGGAGCTCCGCCGCGGCCGCTATGTGGAGTTCAACCTCGTGCACGACCGCGGCACGCTTTTCGGCCTGAAAACAAACGGCCGCATTGAAAGTATCCTCATGAGCCTGCCACCGCGCGTGCGCTGGGATTACAGCCCCGAAGTGCAGCCGGGCTCCGACGAAGCCCGGCTGGTGGAAGTACTCCAAAACCCGCGAGACTGGCTCGCCGGTAAACCCTGAGCAGCATGAGCTGAATTGGGCCCGTAATGCTATACTACAGGGGGCTCAGAAGCCGATAAAGGGTTTTTAATTGTAAATAGAAAATTGGAATGTGCGGCTAAAACAGCTATCATTCCTAAATAAGATATATTGAAATGAGTATTAGAATATTACCGAATCCACAAGGATCTTTTCCGTCAATACGGGGCAGAAGAACGCGGCTGACGCATGCATTGCGGGAGATGACAACTGAGCATCACCTTCATCCTGCTATGTTCATTGCTCCCCTTTTTGTTGTAGAGGGCAAAAACACCCGGGATCCGATTGTGTCGATGCCGGGCTATTTCCGCTTTAGCCTCGATCTGCTTGCGGCAGAAATAAAGGAGCTTTATGCCCTTGGCATCCGCTCGGTACTGCTTTTTGTAAAAGTACCCGACGAACGCAAAGACAATCAGGGCACCGAAGCCCTTAACACCGACGGACTGATGCAGCGGGCCATCCGGCTCGTGAAGGAAACGCAGCCGGAGCTGTGTGTGATGACGGACGTAGCCCTCGACCCCTACTCCAGCTTCGGCCATGACGGCATTGTGGAAAACGGTGAGATCGTGAATGACGAAACCGTTGAAGTGCTCGCCCGCATGGCGCTCAGCCACGCTCAGGCCGGGGCTGATATCGTTGCGCCCTCCGACATGATGGACGGCCGTATTGCTGCAATCCGCAAAACCCTCGAAGCCGAAGACTATATCCACACCGGCATCATGGCCTACAGCGCCAAATATGCGTCGTGCTTTTACGGCCCCTTCCGGGACGCCCTCGACTCAGCACCCGGCTTCGGTGATAAGAAAACCTATCAGATGAATCCGGCCAACATCCGCGAAGCAATCCGCGAGGCTCAGCTCGATGAACAGGAAGGTGCAGATATTGTGATGGTGAAACCCGGCCTGCCTTACCTCGATGTAGTGCGGGCAGTACGCGAAAGCGTGAACGTGCCGGTTTCGGTCTATCAGGTTTCAGGGGAGTACGCCATGATTAAAGCTGCCGCTCAGAACGGCTGGCTGAACGAGGAGCAGGCGATGATGGAGTCGCTGCTTGCTTTCCGCCGCGCCGGTGCTGATCTTATTGCGACCTACTTCGCAAAAGATGCCGCAAGGCTGCTCACCAACCTCCAAACATGAAGCTGCCCGTCATTTGAGATCGTGGGACTTCCATATTAAAAGCACAACAAGCGATATACTTGCAGTATCTGAGCGGATTCAGAACCTGTGTCATGATAATGACATTTGCAGTCCTAACTCATGTAATATCAGGCTTGTGGTCGTAGAAGCCCTCAACAATGTGAAGGAGCATGCTTACCTTGACAAACCCAACCGGTATATTTCCATCTATCTCTCTTTTACACGTGATTATGTGCTCATCAGTATTTCGGATAAAGGCCTTACGAATATAAAAGGGATACAGCCAATCGAACAGAAACTATCTTTGGAAGATCCTGACTCTCTGCCAGAGGGAGGCTTTGGCTTTAGTATAATGCATACGGTGATGGATGAGGTTTCTTATCACACACACGAAAACGTGAATACGCTAACCCTGAAAAAATACTGGCGGCGCTGAAAACAGCCGCAGCTCTGAGTACGGAACCGGATATGAGCTGATCTAATAAAACGTAATGCATTCACACAGTGTTCAAGCCTCAGCTGTACATTTCATTCGATCAATGGCTTTTCCTCATGTATCCTCTTTAAGGATTTTCGGAAGGTAAATCACTTTGTCTTTTTGACTTTTTAAAATCAGAACAACCATTTCTATGTACGAAAAAAGTAAAGCCCTGTACGAACGGGCACAGCAGTTTATTCCCGGCGGCGTTAACAGCCCTGTCCGGGCCTTTAAAGCAGTGGGCGGAACGCCCGTTTTTTTTGAAAAAGCCAAAGGTTCTGTGCTGTACGATGCAGACGGCAACACCTACATCGATTATGTAGGCTCTTGGGGCCCGATGATTCTGGGCCATGCATGGCCGCCGGTTGTGGAAGCCGTGCAAAAAGCAGCTGAGCGCTCCACCTCCTTCGGGGCCCCGACCGAACTCGAAATTCAGCTCGCCGAGCTCATTCAGCAGATGGTGCCGGGCCTCGACAAAATCCGTATGGTAAACTCCGGTACAGAAGCCTGCATGAGCGCGATTCGCGTGGCACGGGGCTTTACCGGCCGCGATAAAATCATCAAGTTTGAAGGCAACTATCACGGGCACGGCGATTCTTTCCTCATCAAAGCAGGCAGCGGCGCAATGACCTTCGGCACCCCGAGCAGCCCCGGTGTAACCAAAGGCACCGCGCAGGATACGCTCACGGCGAACTTCAACGACCTGGAAGATGTGAAGCGCCTCTTTGCCGAAAACAAGGGCGAAATTGCCGCCCTCATTATCGAACCCATTGCCGGCAACATGGGCTGCGTGCCCCCGGCTGAGGGCTTCCTGCAGGGCCTGCGCGATGTATGCACCGCAGAAGGTGCCGTCCTGATTTTCGACGAGGTGATGTGCGGGTTCCGCGTAGCACCCGGCGGGGCACAGCAGCTCTACGGCGTACAGGCCGATCTGGTCACCTTCGGCAAGATCATCGGAGCCGGCCTTCCGGTAGGCGCCTACGGCGGCCGGGAAGAAATCATGAAGGTCGTTTCGCCGGTCGGGCCCGTTTATCAGGCGGGTACGCTTTCAGGCAACCCGCTTGCCATGAGTGCGGGGCTCGCCCTGCTCACCGAGCTGCACAACAACCCGGGCATCTATGAAGACCTTGAGCACAAAACCGCGCATCTCGAAGAATGGCTGCACCGGGTATTCAAGCATCATGAGATTACGCATACTTTCAACCGGGTCGGATCTATGCTCGGTATTTTCTTTTGTGAAGATGAAGTGACCGATTTCGCAAGCTGCTCCAAAACCGATGCTGAGCTTTTCGGGCGCTTCTTCCACGGTATGCTGAAACGGGGCGTGTACCTTCCGCCCTCGGCTTTCGAAAGCCTGTTCCTCTCCAATGCCATCACGCAGGAACAGCTCGACCATACCGTGAATGCCGCCGACGAAACGGCTGAAGAAATCGCACATCTTGCACAACAAAAAGGCTGAGTTTGAAAAAAGGGCGCCTCTTTACGGTCTTCTTTGTTGTATTGATTGACCTGATCGGTTTTGGCATTGTGCTTCCGCTGCTGCCGTTTTACGGCTCTGAGTTCGGGGCCACGGCCATCACCATTGGTTTGCTTTACAGCATTTTTTCCTTCGCGCAGCTCATTTTTTCCCCGATTTGGGGGAGCCTCTCAGACCGCATCGGGCGCCGCCCCATCATGCTCATCAGCACCCTGGGCTCGATGGTGGCCTACATCATCTTCGGGCTGGCGGGCTCGCTTGGCGTCCTGTTGTTCTCGCGGCTGCTTGCCGGGGTAATGGGCGGCAGCATTTCCACCGCGCAGGCCTACATCGCCGATGTTACCACCACCGAGGAGCGTGCCCGCGGCATGGGCCTGATCGGCGCCGCCTTTGGCATCGGCTTCGTGCTTGGGCCGGTACTGGCTGCTGCACTCATCAATCCGTCCTTTGCCGGCTTTTTTGCCAACCTCGGCTATGCCGATTTCGCGGCCTGGCTGGAAGCCAACAAATACGCTCTGCCCGGTTTCTTTGCGGCATTCCTGTCGTTTTGCAGCTTTCTCTGGGTATTTTTCCGCCTGGAAGAAACCGTTGATAAAGAGCGGGCCAAAAGCCTGCCGAAGTTCAAAATCGGGGGCGTTTTCACCAAAACCTTCTGGGAGCGGCTCAGCGACAACAAAGCCAAAGGCTCGGCCTTTTTCGGGATGCTGGTGTTCGCCGCCTTCATCCTGTCCTTTGGTCAGTCGAACCTCTACAGCGCCTTCCCGCTTTTCAGCGAAGCCATACTGGGGATGGATGCGCAGCAGGTGAGCCTGCAGTTTTTCTATATCGGCATTATCGCGGTCATCATTCAGGGCGGGCTGATTCGGCCGCTTACGCGCATGTTTTCTGAGGAAAAAATCTTCCTCACCGGCAACATTCTCATGGCCATCGGCATGGCGCTGATCGGCCTTTCAACAGAGGTGTGGATGCTCACCATGTTCCTCGGCCTGATGGCGGTGGGGCACAGCCTCAACCTGCCTACCATGAACAGCCTCATCTCCAAAGAAGCCGATCCTGCGCAGGTCGGCACGGTTATGGGCACCGCACAGGGGCTTTCGGGTCTTGGTCGCACCATCGGCCCGACCTGGGGCGGTTTTCTGTTTGGCATTTCGCCCTTCATTCCGTTCTTTGTAACCGGCGCCGTTATCGCCATCACCATCTGGATTGGCGCCCGCATCGTGGCCGGGCGCGGGTCTGCGGCTGAAGTCCCGACCGGGTAAGGCCGGTGATGAGGTATTTTTTTTAGGATGATGAGCCTCCTGCCCCTGCTCAGCAGCTTTCCCGCATGGCCGTATTTGGGATTGTTTGTAACGGCTTTTGCCGCGGCGACCATCCTCCCGTTTAGTTCAGAAGCTGCGGTTGTTGCTGCCATGCTGGCCGGGCTCGATCCGGCCGCCATCCTCCTCTGGGCCTCGCTGGGTAACTGCCTGGCCTGCATGTTCAACTACGGCATTGGCTATCTTTTTTATAAACCGGCCCGGCAAAAACTGCGGCAGAGCCGGTACGGACGCATCGCCCTTATCTACACCAAAAAGTACGGCATGTGGAGCATGCTGTTTTCCTGGGCGCCGCTCATCGGTGACCCGCTCACCATCGTTGGCGGTCTCTTCCGGCTGCCGCTGCTTCCGTTTCTGCTGCTCGTTTTCAGCCTCCGGATCGGCCGGTACGCGCTTATAATCTGGGTGATGTGATTTCAGGCCGTGAACCCATCACCCGAAAAAAGACCCTCAATAGCCGTCGTAGGGCGATTTATATTTGAACTCGTAGCCGAGCTCTTCGCGCAGTTTGCGGCTGCTTACCTGCTTCCAGTTTTCATCCGGGGCAGTGGCCGTAAAGGCAGGCAGCGGCAGATTCATGCGCCGGGCGCACTCGGTGTAGTAGGTTTCCCGGTTGGGGTGTCCGTCGCAGCACACGTTGTAAATTTCACCCATGATTTGCTTTCTGATAACGCGCTCAGTAACCCGGATGCAGTCTTCGAGGTGGACCAGGTTTACGGGAGCTTCGGGCTTGTCGAGGCCCTGCCGTCCCGCGAGGTACCTGGCGGGATGCCGCCCGTTGCCGTAGAGTCCGGCAAAACGAAGCACGCAGGTGCCGAATTCGCTTCGGGACATCAGCGCCTGCTCGGCCTCAAGCATGGCAAGCCCGGAATTGGTGATGTTGCCCTGCCCGGCGTCTTCTTCCTGTACTACCCGGTTCAGGTCGGCGTAAACCGACGTGGAGCTGATAAACACAACCAGGCTCACAGGCGATGACAGCAGGTGAGGCATCAGGTTGTCGATCAGCAGGCGGTACCACGACCGCAGGTTTTCTTTCTTCCGGCCGGGCGGGATGTTGAGCACCAGCACATCGGCATCAAAAAAGGAGTGCAGGCTTTGCGGTGCTTTGAGGCCGGGCGTAAACTGAAGCACATAGTCGCTGATGTGGTGCTCGCGCAGCAGCGGGCGTTTCTCTTCTGAAGTAGTGGAGCCGTTAACCTGAAAACCGGCCTGAACAAGCCGGGCTCCCAAAGGGAGGCCGTACCAGCCGCAGCCGAGCACAGAAATTGTTTTTACGGGAGGTTGGTGCATAAATCTTTCAACGATATTTCATAATAGTTTGTTAGATTGCCAAGATACTATCAGCCAAGATAAATCCGGAATTTATTTACTATGTCAATTACGCAGGAAAAAGTTATAGAAGCTCTCAGCAATGTAATTGACCCCGATTTGGGTCAGGACATTGTGACCCTCAATATGGTCGAAGATGTGCAGATTGAAGGCAAAAAGGTGAGTTTTACAGTAAACCTCACCACGCCTGCCTGCCCGATGAAAGAAGAAATTCAGCGTGCGTGTGTAAATGCGGTGAAGCATCTTGTGGATGCTGAAGCCGAAGTTGTACCGAACATGAGTTCAAAAGTGCAGCAGAACAAGAAAATAGAGGAAACGCAGACCGATACGCTTTCGGGGGTTAAGAACATTATTGCAGTAGCCTCCGGAAAAGGCGGCGTGGGGAAATCAACTGTTTCCGTGAATCTTGCAGTAGCGCTGGCACAGACAGGCGCCAAGGTCGGGCTTGTGGATACTGATATTTACGGACCGAGCATCCCGACTATGTTTAATGTGCGGGAGCGGCCGAACATCAATACGCGCCGGAAGCTCATCCCCCTGGAGAAATTCGGTGTGAAGCTGCTTTCCATGGGTTTGCTTGTAGATCAGGATCAGGCGGTGGTTTGGCGCGGACCGATGGTTTCAAGCGCGGTGAAGCAGTTTCTGAGCGAAGCAGAGTGGGGCGAGCTCGATTACCTGATTATGGATCTGCCTCCGGGAACCGGCGACATTCAGCTCACCATTGTGCAGACCGTGCCGCTAACGGGCGCCATCATTGTATCAACCCCACAGGATGTTGCGCTTGACGATGCCCGCAAGGGAGTGGCGATGTTCCAGAAAGTGAACGTGCCGGTGCTCGGTATTATCGAGAATATGGCCTACTTCACCCCGCCGGATATGCCGGATAAGAAGTACCACATCTTTGGTAAAGACGGAGCCCGGAATCTTGCTGCCCGTTTACAGGTACCATTTTTAGGAGAGGTACCCCTCGAACAGTCTGTCCGGGAAGGCGCCGATGAAGGTGTACCTGCTGTTGCGCAGCACGACCTGAGTCCGGCAGCTTTGTCGTTTAAGGAAATTGCCAAACGAAGTGCACAGCAGATTTCCATCCGCAATGCGGAGCAGGACCCGACTGAGCGCATTGAAATAAAGTTCAAATAAGGCGTACAGCCTGTAAAGGCGGTCAGGCAGAAAATAACAGAACTCCATTACACAATTGGGGTCGTGGCGGTACGGGTTTAGAGTGCTGAGCCGCGACCCCTTTTTATTTATATACCTATGCTCACCGAAGAAGCTAAAAAGGCGTTGTACTATGCACGCCCGTTTGTTACGGCAGCCGACTATGAGGATGTAAAACAGGGTGATAACGCAGCCGCAGCCAAACGAATCAGAAACCGCAGCTGGTTTATGCTGCTTATTTCAGTGCTTGTAAGCAGTATTTTTTTGCTGAACAGCGTATTCCGGGTTTTTGAGTATCTGGAAACAGAACGCAGCGGAGCACTTACAGCTGTAGTGCTTTGGGCCCTGGTAGGTCTGGTGTGTCTCATTTCCGGATTCCGGTATTATATGAGGCTATCCCGAACAGGCCGTTGGCTGCTGCACAACTGAGACGTTTGCATAAATAAATGCGGCATCTCAACAAAGCTTTAAGCTAAACAAGAAAAGGCCACCCCCGTTAGAGGGTGGCCGAACACATAAAACGCTATGCTTAAGGCGGGGGCTCTGCCGTCGCTTAAAGCAGCACGAAACGGGCTTAGCGGGTAAAGCGGCCTCTTTCCTTGATGCGGGCTGCTTTGCCGCGAAGAGCACGCAGGTAGAAGAGTTTTGCACGACGTACTTTACCGCGTTTTTTCACTTCAATTTTGGAAATGAAGGGTGAGTACATGGGGAAGATACGCTCTACCCCTACGTTATTAGAAATTTTGCGTACAGTAAAGGTCTTGTTGGCAGTGGAGCCGCGCATGCTGATAACAACACCCTCATACTGCTGAATACGCTCTTTTTCACCTTCACGCACACGATAATGGATGTTGATCGTGTCGCCGGGCTTGAAGTCAACCACTTCGCCCACTTGTGTTTGTTCAATTAATTTGAGCTTTTCCATTGTTTTGCCTGATTAGAAATGTGCTTTTATTGATTATTCAGAAATTGATTGTAAAGATCCGGTCTGAGGCGCTTTGTTTTATCCTCCATCTGCTGCTGACGCCACTGCTGAACGCGTTTGTGGTCGCCCGAGCGAAGGACTTCAGGTATCGGTATTCCGCGGAATTCAGCGGGACGCGTGTAATGCGGCGCATCGAGCAGCCCGTCCATAAAGGAATCGGTAAGGGCACTTTCTGCATCACCCAGTACACCCGGGAGCAGCCTTACAATAGCGTCGGTTACGACCAGCGCGGGCAGTTCGCCACCAGAGAGAACAAAATCACCAATGCTGTATTCTTTGGTGATGATTTCATCCCGGATGCGCTGATCTATCCCTTTGTAGTGGCCGCACAAAATGATAAGGTTGCTGCACAGCGATAAGCGGTTGGCATCCTGCTGTGTGAAAACCGGCGCATCGGGTGTCATGAAAATGATTTCATCGTACGAACGCACAGCTTTGAGGGCTTCGGTACAGTCGAAAACCGGCTGTGCTGTAAGCACCATGCCGGCGCCTCCCCCAAAAGGGTAGTCATCAACTTTTCGGTGTTTATGCGTGGAGTAATCACGTATGTTGTGTACTTCGATTTCGGCCAGCTGCTTGTCGCGCGCATTACGGATAATGCTGTGGTCAAGCGGGCTGTGCAGCATCTCGGGCACAACAGAAAGCAGATCAATTCGGAGCATAGAAAGTTAATGAGCGGGCAGCTGTTGGTTAATCTTCAAGGCCGAAAAAAGCATCGAGGCCCTGTGCATACACTACCTGAGCGTCGTGGTCTATTTCAGCAATGTAAGCTTCAACTGCCGGAACGAGCAGCAGCTGTGCCCTAAGCTGAACCTCAAAAATAGGATGTGCAGGGTTATCCATCACACCTGTGATGTACCCGCTTATACCGGAAGCCTCGTCTTCGAGCTGATAGCCTTCACAGCCGAAGATAAGGGCGGATTCATCCTCTTCATTTTGATCAGTACGCTGCAGGGGCTCAGTTGGAGAAAAGAGCACGAGATCCTGCAGAGTTTCGGCTTCCGAACGGTTGCTGATACCTGAAAATAAAACAAAGAACAAACCCGAGCCGGCCTTACCGTTCGGGCGGATTGCTTCAATGCGAATCGGTTCATAATCTCCCCGGCTGCTTTTAACATAAAGCAGATCGTTTACTTCAGGGGGAGCGCCTTCCTCGTGTACGAACACGATTTCTCCTTTAATGCCATGAGCTTTTTTTATGAAGCCAATCGGGTACATGGGAAACCTGTGTTTGAAAAAGGCAGGGAATCAGACCGAAAGCGCTTATTCGCTTTTGGTTTCTTCAGCAGCGCTTTCGCCTGTTTCTTCAGAAGGGGCTTCTGCCTCAGCTTCTGCATCTGCCGGGGCTTCGGCTTCGGCTTTGGCTTCAGCTTCAGCGGCTTCTGCCTCTGCTGCTGCTTTGGCTTCAGCTGCTGCTTTTTCTTTAGCGATGCGTGCTTCTTCAGCTTTTTTGGCTGCTTCTTCGGCGCGTTTTTTCTGCTCGGCCTGGAAAGCTTCTTCTTCTGCTTTAACAGCAGCTTTTTTAGCTTCTTTAGAAGTGAGGGGCTGACCGGTTTTGTCGGCTTTTTCCTGCTTCCAGCTGCTTAGTGCGGCTTCAATTTCCTCGGGGGATTTTTTCCAGCGCTCGAGGTGGAGGCGATAGTAAATACCTTCGTTTCTGAGCAGGCGTTCAACTGTCTCGGAAGGCTGAGCACCGGTTTTTAGCCAGTAAATGATCCGCTCGGTATCAACGGCTACCATAGCCGGTGTTGAAACGGGGTTGTAGCGGCCAAGGCTTTCAATAATACGGCCGTCGCGCTTTTTACGGCTGTCGGCTGCCACGATATGATAGTAAGGCGCTTTTTTGCGTCCGTGGCGTTGTAATCTGATTCGTACCAAAATTATTCTCCTTTAATACGTGTATTGCGTTTTATGTGTGTGAAAATCGTATTGCTGAAAACGAAAAATGCAGCCTGCCCGTAACTTACGGCCGGCCTGTGAGATTTTTGAGACCCTGCATAGCACGGCCCATTTTGCTCATTTTAGTCATCGTTTTCATCATTTTCTTCATTTGGCTGAACTGCTTGAGCAGGTCATTTACGGCACGTACAGATGTGCCTGAGCCGGATGCGATGCGTCTTTTACGGCTTGCATTCAGAATATGCGGATTTCGCCGTTCATCCGGGGTCATTGAGTTAATGATGGCCTCGATCGGGTCGAGGGCATTGTCGTCAATTTCGGTGTCTTTTAGTTTTTGGCTCACGCCGGGAATCATGCCCGCCAGATCTTTGAGAGAGCCCATCTTTTTAATCTGATTGATCTGTTTGTGAAAATCTTCCAGATCAAACTTATCAGAAGTGATGCGCTGCTGAAGCTGTTTGGCTTCTTTTTCGTCAAATTCCTGCTGTGCTTTTTCCACAAGGGAAATAACATCGCCCATGCCCAGAATGCGTTGTGCCATCCGGTCCGGGAAAAAAGGGGTGAGCGAATCAAGCTTCTCACCCATGCTGATAAACTTGATGGGTTTTTCAACCACATTGCGGATGGAAAGTGCGGCACCGCCGCGGGTATCCCCGTCAAGTTTGGTAAGTACGACCCCGTCGAAATCAATTGTTTTATCGAATTCTCGGGCGGTGTTAACGGCATCCTGACCCGTCATTGAGTCAACTACAAACAGGATTTCGTTAGGTTGTACCGCTTTTTTGATTTCGGAGACTTCCGCCATCATTTTCTCGTCAACATGCAGGCGGCCTGCTGTATCAATAATCAGCACATCATGTGCATTGCTGCGGGCAAACTGAAGGGCTTCTCTTGCCGTACGTACAGCATCTTTTTCTTCAATCGAATAAACAGGTACTTTAATCTGTTCAGCCAGGGTCTTAAGCTGTTCAACCGCAGCCGGGCGGTACACGTCGGCGGCAGCAAGCAGGGGGTTACGGCCCTTGCTTTTCAGATATTTGGCCAGCTTGCCGGTAAATGTCGTTTTGCCGGAGCCCTGCAGCCCGGCAATCAGGATAACGGTAGGCGGGGTAGTTGCAAACCGGATCTCTTCTTGTTTACCTCCGAGTACCTGTGTAAGCTCATCATAAACAATCTTGGTAAAGAGCTGACCGGGTGATACACTTGTGAGTACATCCTGCTCAAGAGCCTGATCTTTCACTTTTTTGGTAAATTCCCGCGCTACTTCGTAGTTTACGTCCGCATCAAGCAGGGCTCTGCGGATTTCTCGCACAGCCTCTGCAATGTTCAGCTCCGTAATTTTGGACTGACCGCTGAGGGTTTTGAATGTGGACTGTAATTTGGACGAAAGATCATCAAACATGACGGGAGTGTATTTGCTGGTTTGCTTCGATTACTGCAAAGTTGCGAAAAATACAGATTATTCCCTTCTAACTCAATAAGGAAAGTAAGAGTTTTCAGCCCAACCGTTTCTGAGCTGCCTAAGTTATTTGAAGCAGGATGTTTTAATTCTGCCCGGCAGCCTGCAGCCATGCGGTGTACTGTGCCCTTCTTTCGAGCACTTTCTGTAAATAGTGCCTTGTTTCCTGATAGGGCAGGTTTTGGATGAGGAACTCCAGGTTTTCTGCCTCGCTCATTTCATTGGCGCGTTCGGCAGCGCGGCGGATATTGGTGTTGCCCGTGTAGGCGCGGGCTACATTTCCGGCGCCGGTATTGTACGCTGCAATAATGAAATATTCGTGCACCACAGCCGACTGCAGCCCGCGGATGTAGCGGCTGCGCAGGATATCGAGATACACGGCACCGTAAATCATGTTCACAGCCGGATCGAACAGCAAATCCGGCCCCGGGATGCCGTCCTGCCCGTTGAGCTGCCGGTACACGTCGCGACCCGCGGAGGCCGGCACTACCTGCATCAGGCCCAGCGCGTTGGCGTGTGAGCGGGCGGTCGGGTTGAAGTAAGATTCGGTGTGCACCACCGCGAGCAGCAGGGCCGGGTCGTGGTTCCATTCCTGAGCGGCGTGCAGCAGCTCATTGCGGAAACGCGATGCGCGTACCTGCAGGTGGTCGGGGGCGAGGCTCAGGTTCAGGCGCAGCACGGTTGCGGCGGGTTCAGGAAGGGGGCGGCTCTGAGCATCAGGCCGGGCAGGGGGCTCTGCCGGCGGAGCGGGCTCAGCAGCCGGCGTAACGGCTATGAGCTCAGCGCCGGCTGCAAGCGCGTTTAGGGCAGCATCGCTGCTCTCCGCACCGATGTTTTCAAGCTGACCTTCGAGAACGGGCACGGCAAGCACCCGGCTGCTGTCGCCCGGCAGGCCGGTTTGGGTTGCGGGGCTGAGGCTGAGTTCACGCAGGGCCGAGGCCAGCCGCTGCTGCATCTCCTGCTGCGTTTCGCCTTCCCGCTGCGCCACCTCAATGGTTGCTTCGCCGCTTTCGAAATCGACTTCCCAGCGGGCGTCGCCACCGTCGGTGTACTCCACCCAGCTTTTTTGGGAGCGCTCACGGAAGCTGCCCCAGCGTGCGGTCATGGCCTGCCGGAAAGCCTCGAAGCGCTGCCGCTCGGCTTCACGAAAAGCTTCCCATGCTTCAATTTGTGCGAATACACCTTCGCTTTGCGCGGCTTCAAAGGTGCGGAGGGCCTGCTGCTGCGCACGTTCAAATTCCTCAAAGGTTTGTGCCCGGAGCGTGCCTATCGCAGAGAGGCTGAAAAACAGCCCGGCAAGCAGCAAAATCCGGATATGGTGGGTCATATTTTTCATAAAATTCAGATGTTTGGGAATAAGGGATGAAGGATGATGCTTCCCTGAACCGAAAATAATCTTAAATCTTGTATTTCCCGAGCTTGGTTTTACAAAAAGAGCCGGCTCCGGCTGTCCGGCGGGGGGGGATTCGGATGGGGCAGAGCACAGCCTGCAAGCTGCTGTTTATGGTTGCAGTATTAAATGTGTATATTCGGTACGACTTCCTCAAGCCGGCAAAAAAAGCTCGGGAAGCAAAATCTTTGCAGTAAGAAATTATCAACTCAATTTCAGGTGTGTTTTCCGCTTCTCAGGGCCGGCCGAACCGGTTCAAAACGTTCAAATAAAAGCTGTACCGCCACTACAGGCGGGTTCAGGCCGGAAACACATCACCCTACAACCAAAAAATACAGAACATGAATTACACAGAAGGATATGGCCTGCTTAAAGGCAAGAAGGGAATTATTTTTGGCGCACTTGATGAGCGCAGCATCGCATGGCGGGTAGCCCTTGCCTGCAAACGGGAAGGAGCTTCTTTTGTGCTTTCCAACGCGCCTGTTGCCCTGCGGCTGGGTGCGCTCAACGCGCTGAGTGAGGAAACCGGCGCGCCGATTTTCCCCTGCGATGTTTCCAAAGAAGACGACGTTGCGGCCATGATGGAAAAAGTGAAGGAAGCCCTCGGCAGCGTCGATTTTATTTTGCACGCCATCGGTATGTCGCCCAATGTGCGGAAAAGCAAGCCCTACGACGACCTGAACTACAACTGGTTCCAGCAGTCGCTCGATATTTCGGCCATCTCGCTGCATAAGGTGATTCACTTTGCCGATAAAGCGGGCATCCTGAACGACGGCGCGAGCGTTGTGGCGCTTTCCTACATCGGGGCACAGCGGATTTTCTCGAAATACTCGGACATGAACGACGCCAAGGCCCTGCTCGAAAGCATCGCCCGTAACTACGGTTCGCGCCTCGGCAGCCGCGGCATTCGGGTGAACACGGTATCGCAGGCGCCCACGATTACTTCGGCCGGCTCCGGCATTAAGGGTTTCGACGGCATGTACACCTTTGCCGAGAAGATGTCGCCGCTGGGGAACCCCACCGCTGACGACTGCGCGGATTACTGCGTAACCCTCTTCAGCGACCTCACCCGCAAGGTGACCATGCAGAACCTGTTCCACGACGGCGGTTTCGTGACCAACGGCATCAGCGAGGAGCTGATGAACGATCTGTTCGAAATGCATGCCCGCCGCGATGCGGAAAACGCCGGCGATAACGCCTGAGCCGCAGCGCCCTAAAGCAGCACCCGCTTGGGCTGCTGCATTTTTAATTTCGGGGGGGCAGGGTGATGTGTACCCTGCCCTGAACCCGCTCTTTTTTTGATACCGGCATGGAAGCAGAAATCTTTTTAGGCATAGATCCCGGCTCGCGCAGAACGGGTTATGCGGTGCTCAGCCGAAGCGGTACCCGCTTTGAAGCCCTTGCTTTGGGCGTGCTGCGCGCCGAGCAGTTCGAGGAGCATGCCCGCCGCCTGCAGTTTATTTTTGAAGAAATTCAGGGCCTGATGCAGCAGTACAAACCCCATTTCTGCGCTATCGAAACGCCGGTGTACGGCAAAGATCCGCTGGCCATGCTCAAATTGGGGCGGGCGCAGGCAGCCTGTATTCTGGCCCTGAGCGCGGGCGGGCTTGAAGTTGCCGAGTACTACCCCAAGGCCGTGAAAAAATCCATCACCGGAAACGGCAATGCCGCCAAAGAGCAGGTTGCCTACATGCTGGCCAAGCTGCTCAACCTGGGTGAAGAAGCCTACCCCGCTGATGCCACCGATGCGCTCGCCGTAGCCTGGTGCCACGCCATGCGCAAAGACATGCCCGGCGACGGCCACCCGCTGAAGCGTCAGGGGAGGGGGCACTCGGCCTGGGGCGATTTCCTGAGCGGCAACCCCGACCGCATCATCCGCTCCTGAGGCTGTACTTTCTGATGGAATACGTAATCCTTCATCCTAATTTAAACCCATGATTGCTTACCTGCGCGGCACGCTTGCGGAGAAAGGTGCCGGTCACGTTATTATTGAAGCTGGCGGGGTGGGCTACATCGCCGGCGTGAGCGCACAAACCCTGGCCGCGCTGCCCGACACCGGCACGGCGGTTCGCCTGGATATTTTCCATCACCGCACCGAAGCCGATGAGCGCCTGTTTGGTTTTGCGACAACGGTCGAGAAGCAGCTGTTCGAAAAGCTGATTACGGTGAAGGGCGTCGGGCCTAAAGTCGCTCTCGGCGTGCTTTCGGCGCTCGACGGGCCGCAGCTGGTGCGCAGCATCACTACGCAGGATGTGGGTGCGCTCTCAACCGCGCCGGGCATCGGGCGGAAAACGGCTGAGCGCATCGTGCTCGAGCTGTCTGATAAGATGACGGAGCTGAGCGGGCAGACGGCCGGCGCTTCAGCTGAAACGGGCAGCAGCGGGGGAGCTGGCAGGGCCGCAGCCGAGGCGCTCTCGGCACTCGAGGCGCTTGGCTACCGGCGGGCCTCCGCCGAGAAAGCGCTGCAGGCGGTGCTCAACGCCGCAGAAGGCGGCCGGCCTGATGTCCAGGCGCTCATTAAAGGAGCGCTGCGGCAGCTCAGCTGAGGCCGGAACGGCCCTGAATTTCATGAGGGCAGGGAGCCATCCCCCGATAAAAACAATGAAAAGCGCGGTATGAGCGGTAACAATTTCATAACAGCCAGCCGGTTTGGGTTTCGCGCCAGGATGGTTAACATTAGTTTTATGTGTACATCATCCTGAAAACAAACCCGGAGAAAAGTGCCCAAGCAAGTAATACTGGTAGTTGACGACGAAGAGGACCTGCTGGAATTTATAGGCTACAGCCTGCGCAAGGAAGGCTACGACGTGCTCGCGACCGACAGCGGGGAGCAGGGGATTAAAATGGCAAAAGAAAACAGGCCCGACCTCATTCTGCTCGATATTATGATGCCGGGCATGAGCGGTATTGAGGTTTGCCGGCTTATTAAACAGGATACCGAGCTGAAGCACATCCCCATCGTGTTTCTGACGGCCAAGATGGATGAGAAAATTGAAGTTCAGGGTTTGGATCTGGGCGCGGACGATTACCTGCCCAAGCCTATCAGCACGAGCAAGCTCAAGAGCCGGATCAAGGCCGTGCTGCGCCGTTACCGCAATGCGGATAAGCCCGATGCCGTGCTGCACGTGCACGAGCTGATGATCGACCGCGACCGCTACGTGGTAACCATAGGTGAAACCGAGCATCAGCTGCCCAAAAAAGAATTTGAGCTGCTTTACTACCTGGCAAGCCGCAAGGGCAAGGTGCTGGACCGGCAGACCCTGCTGAATGAAGTGTGGGGCAACAACATTTATGTGATTGACCGTACCGTGGATGTGCATATCCGCAAAATAAGGGAGAAAATCGGGGAAGAATATATCGAGACGGTAAAAGGGGTGGGGTACCGGTTCCGGCAATGAAACATTTCGGAAGGATGAACCAAAACCTGCGCTCAGATGGCCGGCATCGGACTTAAGGCGGGCGGCATCACGTTTGCAACGGTGCTGTTTGCGGTATTCGCGGCCCTTGCGGGGCTGGCTGGTATCGGGCAGCTGCAGGCCGCCGGGATTGCACTTTTTGCCGGTGCAGCGGCTTTCGGGGCCGTGTGGCTGAGCATCCGCTGGATGATTGAAGCCCGCTTTGAGGCGCTGCGCAAACTGATGAGGGCCATTACCGAAAAGCAGTTCGACGATCTTCCCGAGCTGCAGAGCAAAGGCACGGACGAAATTGATGAGATGCTGAATGAAGTGGCAAAGGCAGCCGAAACCATTGAACAGGAATTTTACCGGCTGATGCGGCTTGAAAACTACCGAAAGGAATTTATCGGGGATATCTCTCACGAGCTCAAAACGCCCATTTTTGCCATTCAGGGCTTTGTGGAAACCCTGCTCGACGGAGCGCTGGAAGACGAGAACGTGAACCGCGTTTTTCTGGAAAAGGCCATGAAAAACGTAACCCGGCTTACGATTCTGACCAACGACCTGATGGAAATTGCCAAGCTCGAGACCGGCGAGCTGAAATCGCACATCAAGCCGTTTTACATTGCCGACTGTGTGCAGGAAGTGCAGGATACGCTGCAGTACCGCGCAACGGAAGAGGATCTCACCTTTACGGTACAAGCCGATGAACAGGATTGCAGGGTGATGGGCGACCGGAATCAGCTGCGGCAGGTGATGGTGAATCTGGTTGAAAACGCCATCAAATACAACCGGCCCGGCGGCAGGGTGACGCTCAGGGTGCAGTCTTCCCCTGAAAATGACAAAAAAGTGCAGATCCTGGTTGAGGACACCGGTATCGGCATCGCGCCCGAGCACCTGAGCCGGGTAACGGAGCGGTTCTACCGGGTAGATAAATCACGATCAAGAGGAAAAGGGGGCACGGGCCTCGGGCTGGCCATCGTGAAACACATTCTGGAATCGCACGGCAGCAGCCTGAAGGCCCAAAGCGTACCGGGAGAAGGTTCGGTTTTCAGTTTTTGTCTCAAAAAGGCATAGTATATTTCAGCTTCGCGGCTCAAATCAGTAAATTGAAAAAAGAGCAGCAGGCGAAACAAGGTGTGAGCAGGCCTGCAGCGAACTCCAACCCCGAACCCGAATATTCTAATTCAAATACCAATGCGATACGCAGTAATCATGGCAGGGGGCAGCGGCACCCGTTTCTGGCCAAAGAGCAGGGTAGCAAAGCCCAAGCAATTTCTCCAGCTGGTAGGCAAAAAAACCATGCTTCAGCAAACCGTAGCCCGCATCAGCGGGATGGTTCCGCCGGAGCGCACGCTCATCATCACCAATAAAAGCTATGTGGGGCTGGTTCAGGAGCAGTTGCCCGATGTGCCGGCTGAAAACATCATCGGTGAGCCGGTGGGCCGCAACACCGCGCCCGTTGCTGCAGCGGCTGCTGCCATTATTGAGGCCCGTACCCCCGGTGCTGCGATGGCTGTACTGCCGTCTGATCACTACATCCGTGATGAGGCCACCTTTGCCGCCATACTGGAATCCGCCTTTCTGAAGGCTGAGGCCGGGGCCCATCTCGTAACCATCGGCATCCGTCCGTACCGCCCGGAAACGGGATTTGGGTACATACAGACCGAGCAGGAAAGCAGCGATATACTTGAAGGCAACCCGGTGCATCAGGTAAAGCGATTTGCCGAAAAGCCCGATCTGAAAACCGCCCTTTCATTTCTGGAATCCGGAGATTTTCTGTGGAACAGCGGCATGTTTGTGTGGCGCTCTGATGTAATTATGGATGAGTTTGAAAATCACCTGCCCGAACTGCACGAGCTTGCCGTAAGGCTGAAGGGTAAGCTTGCCGGCGGGATGTCAGTTCCCGCGGTGGAAGCCTTTTATGAGGCTGCGCCTTCGGTTTCGGTGGATTACGGCATCATGGAAAAAGCCGCCACGGTATATGTGCTGCCCGGCGAATTCGGCTGGAATGATGTGGGCAGCTGGCAGGCCATCTACGAACTTGAGGATAAAGACGAGCAGGGCAATGTGGCTGATGCTGAAAACCTGCTCATGACCGGCTGCAGCAACAGCTACGCGTACAGCCGCAGCGGCCGCCTGATTGCACTCGTTGGCCTGGAGGGCATAGGCGTTGTGGAAACCGACGACGCACTCATGGTATGCCGGATTGAGAAATCGCAGGATGTGCGCGAAATCGTGGCCCGGCTGCAGAAAGATCCCTTTCAGAAATACCGTTGACGCACTGCAACAAAAACTTGTTAACACCGTTAAGTTTTATTTAAACGTTCGATTAGAACTTTGTATCTTACAATAGTATAAACAAGATGTTCAGCTTTGCCTGCAAGGCTGAACATCTTGCAGGCACCGGAATTTCCGGTGCGGCTAAAGCGCAGATTTCAGAAAAGAAACCTCATACAAAACGGAGAACGAACGATGGCGAAATTTTCCACCTCACAGCTGTTCATAACCGCGGTAAGCGCCTTCGCAGGCGGAGTACTGTGCGCATGGCTCTCGAGCCCGCGCTCAGGTGCTGATAACAGAAAATGGATTACCGACAGCACACATGGTCTGAAAAACAAGGTGAAAGAGTCCGGGAAAGGCATCAAAACCAAAAATTTCCCTGACTTGTACGAAGCAACGGAAGACCTGGGGCTTACAGAGGAAGACCTGCTTTCAGGCACCCGCTAAGTCGGGAATATAGTATCAAACTGCATGAAAGAACATAAACTGCAGCAGTTATGGCAACAGCTTGCCTTTGGCAGGCATGGACATCGTACGCTCTGCGGGCTTACTTTTATGCTGGAAAACCCGGGGGAGTTTAACCCCGGCGACGGCCCCGATTTCAGGCTTGGGGCCATCCGCACCGCAGACGGGCTGCTGCTGCGCGGCGATATAGAGCTGCACGTGCATGAACAGCAGTGGCAGGAGCACGGTCACAGTACAGACCCCGCCTACAACGGGGTGGTGCTGCACGTTTTTTTATATCCATCGGCAAAGCCGGTAAAACTAAAAAGCGGTCAGATACCGCTTCGCTGTTCCCTGTTACCGGTAATTAAACCGGAACAGTTTGCGGATTTACAGCCCGGTTCAGGTCTTCCATGCAGTGCATCAGTGCGGTATCTGAAGCCTGAAATAGTGCATCGGCAGCTTGAGAAGGCCCGCGAAGCGTACTTTGCCAGCAGAGCAGAGGCCCTGATGTGCTGGTGGGAGCCGGCTCTTGGCATAGAACAGGCATGGAAGCAGATGGCGCTCAGAGGAGCGGCTTCCGTATTCGGGCTCAGCCGCAACAGGGATGCCATGGTGCAGCTGTCGGGCCATGTGCCCGGGCTGCTTCGGCAGGGCCTGAGTGCGGACGCGCTTCAGGCAAAGCTGCTCGAACTCAGCGGCCTTATTTCTGAAAATAGTGCTTCAGCACCGATGCAGCGCACAGATTGGGATTTTAGCGGCTCCCGCCCGGGAAATAAACCCCGGCAAAGAATCGGACATCTCGCTGTTTTTGCTACCCGCCTCGATGCGCTCAGCCGCAGTGATCTGCTGAAAGGCCCGGAATGGTGTGCACGGCAGGTGTTAAGCAGCGGTAAACGAAATGAGCTCTTATATCTGATTGTATGGCTGCCGGCCTTTTATCTTCTCGGCAGCATTTTGGCGTCGGGGCGGCTGCAGCAGGAGGCCTGGCAGCACTGGAAGACGCATCACTATGAGCCGGAACCGGTATTCAGCCAGGCTTTTGAAGCTGCCGGTTTTAAGGAAAAAGCATCGCTCAGCCATCTTGGTGTGGTGCATCAGTACCGTTCGTGGTGTGCACAGAAGCGATGCGGTGAATGCAGTATAGGCCGCCTTGTACCGGATAGCAGCCGGCCGGCTTAAACTGAGATAGGTTTAATTTTGGGGTTGACACAGCTTATATTTCTCTTTAAATTTGCATTCTATTAAATAAAATGATTGCCCGGTCGTCTAAAGGCAGGACAGCTGGTTTTGGTCCAGTCAGTGGGGGTTCGAATCCTCCCCGGGCAACATTTCTTTCTTAAAGGATGTCCATGCTACGTGTGCATCCTTTTTTATTACGTATAACCCTCAGCCGCATCACCCTTGGATAAGCCGCTCGCTATATTCGCAGGTCGCAGTAATTTGTCTCTATCCCGTGCAATTGCAGAGGAGTATGGCAGCACCTTAGGAGAAGTGACTATTAAAAATTTCTCAGACGGTGAGCTGTACGTTAAGTTTAAGGAGAGCATACGGGGGGTTGATACCTATATCATTCAGTCAACGCCAACAGCTGACAGCATTATTGAGCTGTTGCTGATGATTGACGCAGCGAAGCGGGCTTCATCACATCGGGTTACGGCGGTAATACCGTATTTCGGATATGCAAGGCAGGATCGTAAAGATCAGCCTCGGGTTTCGATAGCAGCCAAGCTAATGGCTAACCTGATTGCTTCAGCCGGTGCTGACAGGGTGCTTACTATGGATCTTCATGCCCCTCAGATTCAGGGTTTTTTTGATATTCCGCTTGATCACCTGTATGCCGGGTCAATATTTGTGGATTATTTCAAAAACAATCCGATTGATGATTTGGTCGTAGTAGCTCCGGATGTAGGCAGCCTTAAAATGGCCCGTTCGTATTCGAAGCGCTTAGGTGCAGGTCTGGCTTTTGTTGATAAACGCCGGCCGCAGCAAAACGTAGCTGAAGTGATGAACGTAATTGGTGAAGTGGACGGCAAAAACATTCTGATGGTAGATGATCTGATTGATACCGCCGGAACACTAACCAATGCCGCAGATGCCCTTAAAGCACGCGGTGCGAAAAAGATTGTGGCCGCAGGAACACATCCGATACTTTCCGGACCGGCCTATCAGCGTATTGAGCAGTCAAGTATCGACATGCTTTTAGTATCGGATTCTATTCCGCTGCAGCGTCATTCCGACAAAATTAAAGTTCTGAGTGTAGCTGGTATTTTCGCTGACGCCATCCGCAGAATATATACGGATGATTCCATCAGCACTCTGTTTGATGATTAATTAACACACAAGGAAATATTATGAAAAACCCAAAAGTCGTAGAACTTGAAGTTAACGTTCGGGAAAGTGGCAGCACACCCAGCAGTAAGCTTCGCAATCAAAATCTGGTACCCGCTGTAGTCTATGGCCCGGGTGTTGAAGAAAATATCAATATCGCGCTGCCTGAGCTGGACGTTGAAAAAATGCTGAGCGTTGTTGATAAGGAGTTTCTTCTCATCAAAGTTAACGGTGGCGAGTATAAGTGTATCATTCAGAAGGTGGAGTTTCATCCTGTAACGGATCGGCCGATTCACGTTGATCTGTATGCTACTTCTGAGGATAAAGAGTTTACCATCACGGTGCCCATCCGTCTTGAAGGTATTTCGCCGGGTGTTACAGAAGGCGGTCGTTTGTATCAGCCGCTTCGTGAACTTCAGATCAGATGTCTGCCTGCAAATATGCCGGCTGAATTTGTGGTTAACATCGGTAAAATGCAGATCGGTAATACCCTTAAAGTACGCCGTATTAAGCCGAAAAACCTCCAGATTCTCACTCCGGGTGAGCGCACTATCGTAGTTATTCGTCCGCCGAAAGGTGCAAGCGGTATCTCAATTACCGAGCTTGACGACGATGAAGAAGGTGCAGAAACAGCTGAAGCTGCTGCTGAAACTGCAGAAGCATAAACATAAACAGCATTCCTGTTTAAGCATTACGGCATACGTTGTTTTACCGGCAAACGCCGCCCTCAGATGAGTGGCGGCGTTTGCTGTTTATACAGCGTATTGCAAATAAATTCAATCTGATCCATGCATTTAATTTTCGGACTTGGAAATATTGGCGCTGAATATGCGAATACCCGGCATAATATTGGTTTTACAATCGTAGAGCACATCGCCCGTGAGATGAACCTCGCTTTTGAGCCCGGCCGGGGGGCGTGGCGGGAAGCCCGCGGCAGTTTTAAAGGCAAGCCGTTTGTGCTCATCAAACCGGAAACCTACATGAACCGGAGCGGCAGTGCCGTTTCGAAGGCGCTTGTAACCTTTAAAACGAGCCTTGATAACTGCCTGATCTGTTACGACGACCTTAACCTGCCGCCGGGGAAAATCCGTTTTCGGGATGCCGGCTCGGCGGGCGGGCACAACGGCATCACCGATATTATTGAGCGGACCGGCACGCGCCGTTTCCCGCGGCTGCGGTTTGGTATCGGTAACGATTTCCCAAGGGGGCGTCAGGTCGATTATGTGCTTGGGCCGTTCGACGATACTGAGCGGCAGCTGATAGAGGAATCGGTGGCGCTTTCTGCTGAAGGTGTGCTGTGCTTCATCCGGCAGGGAATCGTGCAGACCATGAATCAGTTTAATTCGAAATAATGCCCGGGGCGGCTTATGGCTCCGAACCGCATCACCCTAAAATGACAGCAGCATGAATAAAGATATTTTCAAACTTATTTTCGAGCACGATCTCCGGCTGGAGCAGCTTTCAGGAAACGCAGACCCCAGAGGGGAGCTCAAACGGCCTTCAACACTGGAAGAATTTATGAAGCCGGTGCCGGTGTACTCCAAGTTTTATTTTACTGGTACGCGGTTTGGGGCAACCGGAGACCCTCAGTTTGGGTTTTCAGCACTTGACCGTTTTGACAGCCTCTTTGCCGGCTTTATGCAAGCGCTGAAGCCCGTCCGGATTTTTTCCGGCGTGGAGCAGCTTCGTACTCCGGCGGAAATACAGCAGTGGGCACCCACTGCCGCCGGCCAAGCTTTTGTTTTGTGCGGCTCAGATGAGGTGGCCGGGCGGGCGAAGACAGCGGCCGGAAATGCAGAAGGGGATGGCCTTTTTGCGGCTGATCTATCCGTTCGTGAAAAAATCGATTGCCTGAAACCAGTGCTTGATGCCGGGGCACAGGTGGTCTTTACCGAGCAGGCGCACAACGGATTTGACCTGCACCTGTTTTCGAAGGCCAATATTTACGAATCGTTTTTTGACGTTTATCAGCCCATGACCGGTACCGATACCTTTCGATTTTTCAGCATCAACGGGAAAAGGGCGAAAAGCGAGCGGCTGTTTTATTTTGAAACCTGGACCCTCGAGCGTCCGCCCCACGGTTTTGAGGAAGTTTTCCCCGAAACACGGCTGAGATAAGCGCCGGAACGGCAAATGTTGCAGGCCGTGCGGCATCGTTTCTGAGCCTCATCATCACATAAAAAAAGCCGGAGGAGCATGCAGCTTCTCCGGCTTTTTGTTTTCAGCAATAATGGTAAGGAAGCGGGGGTCCGGTCAGATTTCGATGCTCAGCTGATCGTAGGCAAGCTGCACGTGGGCCGGGAGCTTTGCGGAGACCTCTTTGTGGATGACGTAGGAGGAAATGTGGACCAGGTAAGTTTGGGGAATTTCGAGCTCTTCGGCGATTTTTACGGCTTCGGGTATGGTGATGTGGGTGGGATGGTCAGGATCCCAGCGGAGGCCGTTGAGCACGAGCACTTTGGAGCCTCTGATGCGCTCACGCGTTTCTTTAGGGATGATTTTGGCATCCGTAACATAAGAAAGATCGTTGATGCGGAAACCGAGCACGTCCATTACGGTGTGATCGACCGGAAGCGGTGTGATGGTGCAGTCGCCTATGGTAACGGCATGGTTGAGTACGTGCAGGTCGAGATCTACAGAGCCCGGGGTTTTGTGTGGCGGAAACATATAATGGAAGCGCGTACGCAGGGCCCTGATGCAGCTTTGTGTTGTGTAGGCCGGCAGCGGTTTGCGGCGCATGTAGTGGAAAGGGCGAAGATCATCAAGGCCGGCAATGTGATCGGTATGCTCGTGGGTGAGCAGTAGCAGGTCAACACTTCGGATGCCCGCCCTCAGGGTTTGCAGCCTGAATTCGGGGCCGGTATCAATGATAATAGACAGCTCGTCGGTTTGGACCCATGCGGATGTTCTGTAGCGGTCATCTCTGGAATCTCCGGTCGGAACTTCCCGGCCAAAGCCGCCGGCAACGGGCACGCCCATAGAAGTGCCGGTTCCGAGAAAAGTAAGTTTCATGCAAAATCAGTATTTAGGGGGTCGGGCCGGTCTTCAGACCGGCGCTCAGACAGATGCCTTGCAGCCCTGATGCGCTCATTCAGATGCTTGCGGGTTGCAGGTTTAATATACAGGCTGTCGAGTTCAATCTCATGGCTGTTTTCCAGCAAAAAGCGGGCGATAACGCCAACGAGATAATCAGGAGGCTGATTTTTGTTCAGCATAATTATTTTTTCGCCTTCAAGCAGACAAAACCCGCCGCGAAAACTTCCCCGTTCTTTGCGAACGACGTAGCCGAGCTGTTCCAGAATGTCTTCAAGATCGAGAAGCAGTTTTTCAGATCTCATCACAAAAAACAGTTTGCGGAGTTTCGGTTAAAAAGTGACGGCAAACCGCAGCCGGTGTGAGGACCAGTCGTACCGGAATTCCGGGTCGGTATTGCTGTAACGGATAAAGGAAGCTGTGTAGCCCAGTTGTGCGCCGAAACGGCCTGCCAGCTGATTGAAATTCAGGAAAAGATCCTGCGTGAGTTTGTAGGAAGTGCCGCCGTTGGCTCCGTAAGAGCCTACCGTGAAACCGATATTGGGCTGCGATACGGCATGCAGCTGCGTTCGCTGGGTCAGCTGAAAAAGGAAATCGAGGCCGGCTGCAATATAAATTGAGTTCTGAGCAAACTCCTGACTGGTATTGGCCGTTTGCCGTGTTCTTACGAGCGTGTAATCGGTGCTCAAACCAAACGGGATAGCGATACGGTAGCTGTTACCGGAACGAATGGTAGCGGGAGCCAGAACGCCAAGACCCACAAAAGTTGCGCGGATATCTTCACCATCACTCAGTGAGGTGCGGTCGGCCAGGTGAAACACGAGGCCCGGTGTTCTGATGAAAACCCCGTAGAGCATGCCGTCAAAGCTGTAGTCGGGCATACCGGATTCATCTGAAATGCGCCCAAACAGAGAAAAATCAGCGAATTCAACAAAAGCTCCCGCACTGCTTGGGGTGATGAGCCGCTGCTGCTGTGGTTGTGTGGTGCCGGATACGGAAAACATCTGGGCCTGTAGCGGCGCAGTTATGCCGGCTATTAGACCTGCAGCAAGAAAAAGGCCTGCGATAAGTTTCATTATTAACAAAATTAAGGATATGGATCGATTCCTCTTGGAACGTTATGGGGCCGGTGATAATTTCAGGCATAAGCTGTTAACCAAACCCTGAAAAAAATGATTTTACTGATTTTCTTATTTATGACGACCTTCTCTGAACCTGCGGATGAGAACACATCAAATGAGCGCCAAAGTACAGTTTACGACTTTTCCATGCTTTCTCTGAACGGGGAAGAAACGGATCTGGAACAGTTTAAGGGCTCTGTGGTACTCTTCGTAAATACGGCTTCAAAATGCGGGTTTACTTCCCAATATAGGGAACTTCAGGAGTTGTACGAAACCTATGCCGGCCGGGGATTCACGATACTTGGTTTCCCCTCAGCTGATTTTGGTGGCCAGGAATTTGATGCGGATGATGAAATTGCTGAGTTCTGTGAGCGTAATTTTGGCGTCACTTTTCCCATGTTCAGCCGCATTTCTGTGAGGGGGGAAGAGCAGCACCCTTTGTTTGCTTTGTTAACGAACACACCTAACCCCGACATTGAGGGTGACATACGCTGGAATTTCGAAAAATTTCTTATTGATCAGCAGGGAAATCTTATTCGCCGTTTCGGCTCACGTACTACGCCTATGAGTCCTGAAATGACGGGCAGTATTGAGGCTTTACTGCAGGAGTAATTTCGTCCTCATTTTTTTCGTCAGTAATCAAAAAAAAGACCTCTCTGTCAATTTGTACAGAGAGGTCTTTTTTTATAATTCTGATTTACGATAAACCCGCTGAAAGCAGATTCCGGTTTGTTTATTCGGTGGAAGGGGTAGGAAAATCGGCAGCATTACTCTGAATTATAGTTGAATTCCTGCTGAATCTGAATATTCAAAACGATTCATGTGAGTTACAGTCAAATTCAGAAAAGCTTTTTTATGAGCAAAGCTTCCCGGTGAGCGGCAGCTCAGTTCAGCAGGTGTGAGCGGAGATGAAACTCCGGAATGTTCACCTTAACACGTTCGCCGTTGTCGCGCTGCATCAGATAGTAGCCCTTCATGTTGCCTGCCATTGATTTTAGCACGCAGTAGCTGTTGTAGCTATGCGATTTTCCGGGCCCGATTACAGGCTGCCTCCCGATAACTCCCTCTCCCTCAATCTCATAAACATCGCCGGTCGAATCAGCAATGTGCCAGTAGCGGTTCAGGAGTTTTACGGGCTCCTGACCCAGGTTTTCAATAGTAATGAAATAGGCATAGACATATTTGCCTGTAATCACATCGGATTCATTCTCAAGAAATACAGGTTTCACAATTACTTTTATGTCGAAGGAGATTTCAGTGTAAGTCATAGCAGCAGATGTGGAATGAATAAACGAAGGGGTTGTTGACAGACTAACGAAAAATTTACGCAAAGTAAACGACAGACGGGAATCAGCTTGCTTCTTCTGTTTTTGTGAACACGTAGATAACAGAACTGCTTCGGTTAACATTCGATGCACCGTATATATTTGAGAGCAACCCGATGAGTCCGGCCCTGAAAAAGCCGGCAAAGCCGCTCTTTCGGTACTGCTCGCTGAGCAGGCTCACATAAAAAGCATCGAAGGGCATGCCCTGTTTTTCTTCGAGGCGGAAACCGCAGCCGGCGGCAAGCTTCGTGATTCCTTTCGGGCTGTAGTGGAACAGATGGCGCGGCGTATCAAGACCAGCCCAGCTGCTGCCGTAAAATTCGGCATCGTAGCTTGTGTAGTTCGGAAGGGCGATGACGAGCTTTCCGTGATGCACCAGCCGTAGGTTCATTTCCCGCAGGGTTTCGGCCGGGTCAGGTACGTGCTCGAGGGCGTGCCATGCGGTGACGAGGCTGAAGCGCTCTGTTGCCGGGAGGGCTCCGAAGCTTTCGCTAACCGCGAGGCCGTGCCGCTCCCGTGCCTGCTGCGCGGCTGACTCCCCGGGCTCAATTCCGGCTACCGACCAGCCGGGGCGGGCCTTTGCCAGAAAGCCGGCAAAGTCGCCGGTACCGCAGCCGAAATCGAGCACGCGCGCCTTACGGAGGGGTACGTAGCTCGCAATCAGCCGGAGCTTGCGCCGGTTCATGAAGGTGCGCACGCGCCGGTACACAGCCGCAAAGAGCCCTTTCTGCTCGCTGTTGTGGGAGAGGTAGGCGGGCATATCATAGTAACGGGGCATGACTTCAGGTGGCGGTGCCGGCCAGGTGAAGCAAAAGTGATTTCCGGCCGATTCCCACACCTCGAAGGCTTCCCCGCTGCAGCCGAAATCGCGGGTGCGGCACAGCAGCCGGAGCCCGTAAGAGCCGCTCAGCGGACATTGCGGCGGTGCCGGTGTGTCTGTCAGCTGTGGTTGCGTATGCGTACGCGTATGCGCTGAGTGCGGGGATGATCCTGACGCTGCTGCATCCAATTCAGGTGTTGCGGGCATTTTGAGCTGATTCAGAGGTTTGAATTTAAAACCGGTTTCGGAGAAGCTCTTGCTTTAGGGTTTCAGGGAAGGGGCTATGCGGGAGAGGAACGCCCAAAACAGAAAACAAAAAGCTGGGGACAGGCCGCTGGTTTGGGATTTCCCGCAAGCACGAAAGACCGTGATGTGCACGGCGTTTCCCCTAAAAATAAGGCGGTACGGTCATAATCGGGCAGCCGGGTTCAGGGCAACTGTTTATGCCTGCTTTGGTCGAAGCGGGGCGGGGCTTCGGGCAGACTTACAGGGGCTTGTCGGGGTCGCCGGTTTCCTGCATGAAGCTTGGGGTGAGGCTCGCGCGCCCGTCTTCGTGCTCGAGTACTACGGCCGGCTCAAGCGGGCGAACCACCACATTATCGCCAATGCTGAAGGGCATGCGGTTATCGGTATGCACGATGCACTCGCACTGCGGCATGCGCACGTGGTAGGTGATGTCGTGCCCCTTGAACTCGCGGCTGCAGATCAGGCCGCAGCTGTTGCTGCTGTTGGCGGGTGTGGCGCGCTCAATGGTGAGGTGCTCGGGCCGTACGGAGAGCATTACATCGCCCCGGGCGGGTTTATCGAGCATGAGGGTGCCGATTTCGGAACGGGCTTCCAGCCCGGATGCCTGTGCTGCAAACAGGTTGGTGCGGCCCAGGAAGGTGGCCACGAAAGAAGTGCGGGGCCGGTAATAGACATCTTCGGGGGTGCCGATCTGAACGAGTTTGCCCTTGTTCATCACCCCGATGCGGTCGGCTACCGAGAGGGCTTCCTCCTGATCGTGCGTAACCAGCACTGCGCTCATGCGCGCTTCTTTGAGGATGCGCCGCACTTCGTTGCGGGTTGACTGCCGCAGTACGGCATCGAGGTTTGAGAAGGGCTCATCCATGAGCAGCATGGAGGGCTTCGGAGCGAGGGCGCGGGCCAGGGCAACGCGCTGCTGCTGTCCGCCGGAAAGCTCGTGCGGCTTGCGTTTGCAGAAGGCCTTCATGCCGATGAGCTCCAGGATGTCGTTTGCCCGGTATTCACGCTCGCTTTTGGAAAGCCCTGTGAGGCCGAACTTTACATTTTCCAGCACATTGAGGTGCGGGAACAGGGCATAATCCTGAAATACGAAGCCTACACCCCGCTTTTCGGGGGGCACGTGCGTATAGGGGCACTCCAGCGTTTTGCCGTTCAGCTGTATGGAACCTTCGTCGGTTCGCTCGAAGCCGGCAATCATGCGCAGGGTGGTCGTTTTGCCGCAGCCGCTTGGGCCGAGGATGGCGAAAATTTCTTCAGGGGCTACCGTAAACGAAACTTTATCCACCACAGGGGGATCCTGAGGCGAAAATCGTTTCGTGAGATTGGTAGCTCTCAACAGACAGTTCATGCTTTTTTCCATTCGCGGGCGAATAACAGATAAACAAATAATACCGAGAAAAACAGGATGCTAAGTGCAAAAGGAGCGGCTTCGGCAAACATGGCCTCCGCTGAATACCCCCAAACGCTCACAGCCAGCGTTTCGAAGCCGATGGGTGACAATATAAAGGTAATTGGCAATTCCTTCATGGCTGAGAGGAAAACAAAGGCGGAGCCGGCTACAATTCCGCTTTTCAGCAGGGGGAAGGTTGTGAGCCAGAAGGCCCGGAAGCGGCTTACGCCCAGTGAGCGGGCAGCTTCCTCAATGCGCGGCGGTGCCTGATACAGGGCGCTGCGGATCGGCCCCATCGATTCTGCAAGGAAGTGCAGCGCGTAGGCAAACACCAGCAGTGCCAGGCTTTGGTAGAGGAAAGGTACCGCGCTCAGGCTGAAAAAGATGAAGGCCAGCGCCAGCGCCAGCGGTGGGGTTGCATAGCCGAGGTAGGCAAACCGCTGCAGGTAGTTGGACATGCGGGAGGGGTAGCGGATCGAAATGTAGGCCAGCGGCACCGCAAAGAAAACGGCCAGCAGCGCGGCCGGTGCCGAAGCTGTGATGGAGTTCCGGATGGCATCGCCGAAGGAGTTCCAGATGAAGGGATCGACCCCCTGCGCCATCCAGAATAGAATGGTTACAACCGGTATCACTACGGCGGCCGTGAGCACGGCCAGCACGTAGGTCCAGGCCAGCCCGATGCCCCAGCTGCTGAGCTCAGTGATTTTGGTGCGGCGCGCGGAACCGACGCCGATACGGTAAAAAGACAGCCCTTTGAGCAGCTTGTACTCGGCCACCAGAATTGTGCTTGTGAGGGCCAGCAGCATGAGCGCGATCCAGGCGGCATAAACGCGGTCGAAGGCGCTCTCATATTGCAGGAAAAGCGCGTAGCTGAAGGTTTCGAAGCGCATCAGCGAAACGGCCCCGAAATCGCCGATTACGTAGAGCGAGATGATGAGCATACCGGCCAGATAGGAAGGCTTCAGCTGCGGGATGATCACCCGGAACAGAATCTGCCTGCTGCTGTAGCCCAGTGAGCGGGCGGCTTCCTCAACGGAGGGGTCGAGGCCGAGGAAACCGGTGCGCAGGTTCAGGAACAGGTAAGGGAAGGTGTACAGGCTTATGGCCAGCAGCGCGCCCCAGAAGCCGGAGGGCCGGTCGATGACGATGCCGAACAGCTGCGCCAGCGTGCCGTTTGTGCCGCCTACGCCCAGCAGCGAATAGGCCAGCACATAGCCGGGAATGGCAAGGGGCATAACCCCGAGCAGGGTCATGAGTTTAACGCCGGGCACGTTGGTGCGTGTAGTGAGCCAGGCAAAGGGAAAGGCCAGCAGTGTGGTAACCAGCACTACGCTACCGGTGAGCATCAGGGTGTTTTTGAGCAGGATGAGGTTGCGCTGCCGCAGCACCAGCTCCGAAGTTTGGGACCAGTCGCCGTCGAAGGCGCGAATTACCAGATACACCAGGGGCATCAGCACCGATATGCCCACAAAAACAGCCGGAAGTAAAAAATACCAGGGCGGTAAACCGGAAAGGGTGCGTTTTGAAATCAAACTCAGAGCAGCCCGGTTTGGCGAAGCAGCCGAAGCGTGCCGTCGAGGTCCTCAAGCAGGTCGAGGTCAATTTCCGGGGCCAGTTCGAGAACGTCTTCAATCAGGCGGTAGCCGGGTGCAAGCCCTGTAGTGACCGGGTACTCAAAAGTGGAATCCCGGAAAAACTGCTGGGCTTCTTCCTGTATCATAAAATGGATAAAGCGGGTTGCCTGTTCAACCCTGCGTGACGGTGCTACGATGCCCATTCCGGCAATGTTGATCAGGTTACCGGAATCACCGGCGTCAAAAAACGCAAACCGGATCGGGTAGTTAGTGTTTGAACCCAGCGCGCGGTCGATGTAGTAGTGGTTGGTGAGGCCTACGAGAACTTCACCTGCTTCTATGGCCTGAAGGATGGAGTTGTTGTTATTGTAGGCGATGGCGCCGTTGCGGCGCATATCTTCGAGCCATTGGCGCGTTTTTTCTTCCCCGTCGAGGGCGCGCATGGCCGTTACAAACGACTGAAAAGAGGCATTAGCCGGCGCCCAGCCTACTTTGCCGCGCCATTCGGGTTTGGTGAGATCGTACACAGAGGCCGGCAGCTCTTCGGCTGAAATCTGTTTGGTGTTGTATGCCAGCACCCGGGCTCGTGCGCTTGTTGAAATCCAGCTGCCTGCACTGTTGCGAAACTGAGGCGGCAGGGCCTGCGTGAGGCTGTCGGGCAGGGCAAGCAGCATATCCCCGTTGTGAAGCGCGCCCAATGCTCCGGCATCCTGCGACCAGAAAACATCTGCCGGACTTCTGCGGCCTTCTTCCAGAATGGCTACGGCCAGCTGCGTGGTGCCCCCGTAGCGCACGCGAACCGTTATGCCGGTCTCGGCCTGAAAGCGGTCAACCAAGGGTTCAACCAGCGCACGGTTGCGTCCGGAATACACTGTTATCTGAGCCAGGGCTGTTTCTGCCACAAAAAGCAGGCAGCACAGAACGGCGAGAGATACAATTCTTTTTTGCAGGATCAGCAGGATAGAGCTCATAAAAATAATAGCGTATGCAAAGATTAATTCTAAATAAGGTATCTAAAATACAATTATTCAGACTGAATTAAAATAGCACCTGCATGTTGTATTTTTATGAAGAAGCCTGCTTCAGCAAAAAAATGCAGCTCTTCTGAAGAAGTTTTGGGAGATGTTGTTTCAGCTTTATTTCTAAAAGCTGAGCAGCTCAGCCTTCTGTTCCCCAGGCCGTTAAGACCAGGTATCTTGAACCGCCCTCATTGCGGTGCTCACACAGGTAGATGCCTTGCCAAACGCCCATATTCAGCCGGCCGCTGCTGATCGGGATGAGCACTGATGCCCCCATTAAGGAACTTTTGATGTGTGAGGTCATGTCGTCTTCGCCTTCGAGGGTGTGCTTGTACAGCCGGGTATCTTCGGGTACGGTGCGGTTGAAAAAAGTCTCAAAATCCTGACGGACCGTAGGATCCGCATTTTCATTAATGGTGAGCGATGCGCTCGTGTGTTTGATGAAAACCTGAAGCATGCCTTTTTTGATGCGTCTGATATCGCCGATACCGCGCAGTATTTCGTCTGTTATGATGTGAAAGCCTCTGGGATGAGGCCGAAGCTCAATTTCTTTCTGAATGAAAACCATATCCCTGTCCCTTGTTTATGTTTAAGTTATGAGAAGCCTACAGCAGAATCTGCCGCTGCGTTCCGGCTTTTGGGTAAGTCCTTCAGCGTATTCAAATTTTAGCGTTTGAAATCAGCCCTGCGTAACTTAGCGCAATATAAAGTGTAAAAAAGAATTCTTTATAAGGCGTCGGCTGTATTGGTCTTTTTTTGAATCTTCCGGATGAAAAATCCAGGCTGATCAGCCCGATGTACCAAACATGGAATAGTTTTCTGCAGCAGTTTAAATAATCGACTCCATCCATTTATTCAAAAATATGAAAATCATTTACGCAGTTCTGTTTTCAGCCCTTTTTGCAGGGCTTTTTCTATTTGGCACCGTTGCGGAATCAAACGCGCAGGAAGCTGAGTTTGCCGTTAATTTCCAGGTGGGTGTACCGCAGGGGGCTTTTGGCGATAAGCTCGACCGCACCGGTTTTGGAATTCACGGTATGGCCGGTTACCGCCTGCCGTATTCGCCTCTGATGCTCGGAATCGATGCCGGCTTTCTTACCTTCGGCACCGACCGCCGCCGGGTGCCTATCAGCCCCACGATTCCTGACGTTACCGTCTCGGTAGAGAACAGCTACAATATGGCCAACGTAAACTTTTTCGCCCGTATTACCGGCCGCGACTACCGCTTTCGCCCCTATGTTGATGCGCTCATCGGCTTTAATTACCTCTACACCGACTCCACCATACGGGACCGCCGTACACAGGAAGAGGTTGTAAGCGACACCAATTTCGACGACTTCGCCTTTGCCTATGGCGCCGGTGCGGGGGTTCGGGCCCTTATCTGGGACGGCGGCGAAGCACAGCAGGGGCGCGTTTACTTCAACTTTGGTGCGCGCTACATGTTTGGCGGCAATGCCGAGTATGTAAGGCCCGGATCTATCGATACCAGCGGCGGAGACTTCACCTTCGACGTGCTCGAATCCCGCAC
>NZ_JAIUMX010000014.1:0-53120 GCF_022565315.1 Cyclonatronum sp.
AGACCTCACCCCAACCCCTCTCCTGAAAATACCACGAGGCCTTACGCACATTGTCTTCAGGAGAGGGGCTTTTGCTTCCGGGGTAGTTTCGGGTTTGGGAGCGTGAGCCTATACATCCGGCAACAGCTAACAGCTAAAAGCTAAAAGCCAAAAGCCGTCCCCCCCATCACCGTACCCGGAAAACGGCATCCTGAAGGTTTCTCGTTTAGACCTCACCCCAACCCCTCACCTGAAAATACCACGAGGCCTTACGCACATTGTCTTCAGGAGAGGGGCTTTTGCTTCCGGGGTAGTTTCGGGTTTGGGAGCGTGAGCCGCGCTTTTTCTACCCAAGTGGTTTTCCTACGGGAAATTTGTCCTCATTACATTTGAACAATCCGCGAAAATCCCGCCCAATCCGAAAAATCCGCGTGCCATCATCGCGGCAGGCCGCAGCCAAAAACTAATTAGCATTTAGCTATTATCAATCGTTAATTGCCAAAAGCCAAAAGCCAAAAGCCAAAAGCCAACCAAAACTTTAAACCCCAAACCCTTATGCCTGAAAATTCAAACCCGCTGCGCGATTATTTCCGGAGTAACCGGAAGCGTGTGGTCCATAAATGGGATCATTATTTTGATATTTATCACCGCTATTTCAGCCGGTACCGGGGTACGGACTGCGTTGTGGTGGAAATCGGTGTAGGGCAGGGGGGGAGCCTGCAGATGTGGAAGGCGTATTTCGGAGAGAAGGCCCGCATTTACGGCATCGACATCAATCCGGAATGCAAGGCTTTTGAGGAGGATCAGATTGAAATCCTGATTGGGTCACAGGCTGACCGGGCCTTTCTCGCACAGCTTATAGAAAAGCTGCCCCGCATCGATATTCTGATTGATGACGGCGGGCATTACATGGAAGAGCAGATCATCACCTTTGAAGAAATGTACCCGCACCTGAGTCCGGAGGGGATATATCTGTGTGAGGACGTCTGCACAAGTTACTGGGAAGCTTACGGGGGCGGTTTTCAGAAACCGGGTACCTTTATTGAGTATAGCAAGCAGCTCGTTGACCGCCTGAACGCGGCACACGCCCTCAGCAAGCCGGAGCTGTATGATGCCTTCACCGAAAGTACGCTTGCGGTGCATTTTTACAACAGCGTGGTGGTATTTGAGAAGCAGCCGGCTAAGCCGCTGATAGCTACCCAATCAGGCGAAGGGAAAATATGGGAAGAGGAAGGAATCACTGAGGAGGATGAAGCGGTGCTTGCCATGAAGCTTCGTCTGCTCGGCCTCCCGGTGCCCAAAGGCTACGATTTGCGGATGCTGGTACAGCATGAAGGGCTACTAAGGGGGCTTACCGATCCGCTGGATCATGCGACGGAATTTCCAAAGGAAGGAGAGACCATGATCGGCATCAAGCGCCTCAACAATGTGGCGTACTGTGTGAAGGAGGTGATCCGGAACGGCATTCCGGGTGATCTGATCGAGACCGGCGTCTGGCGGGGCGGCAGCTGCATTTTCATGCGCTACCTGCTTCAGCTCGCCGGGGATACCGAAAGAACCGTGTGGGTTGCCGACAGTTTCGCGGGCCTGCCGCCGCCCGATACCGCGCAGTATCCGCTGGATGAGGGCCTCAACCTGCATGAGCTGCCGGAGTTGGCCATATCGCTGGAGCAGGTTCAGGACAACTTCCGAAAATACGGACTGCTTGACGGTCAGGTGCGCTTCCTGAAAGGCTGGTTTAAGGATACGCTGCCGGGTGCGCCCATCGAAAAGCTTGCCGTGCTGCGCCTCGACGGCGACCTCTATGAATCCACCATTGATGCGCTTTACAACCTGTACCCCAAACTTTCGGTTGGGGGCTTCTGCATCATCGACGACTGGGCCGCTATTGCAAGCTGCCGGCTGGCTGTTGCGCATTACCGGCAGCTGTTCGGCATCGAAGAGCGCATTCAGGTGATCGACTGGACGGGCACCTTCTGGAAGAAGGAAAAAGACATCCCGCACATGGATAAACAGACCTTTATGAAACAATTAACCCAAATCGCCAATGCCTGAAATCAGCCCGTTTGTTTTCACTGAGCCCCTGTACTGCGAAAAGCCCTCCGCATGGAATGAGCACACGCCTTTTGCCTTTTTCCTGATTGAACAACTCCGGCCCCGTCTGCTGGTTGAGCTGGGGACGCAGTTCGGCAACTCCTACTTCACTTTTTGTCAGGCCATAGATGCCTTAAAGCTCCCGGCAAAAGCCTACGGCGTTGATATCTGGCTGTCATACAGTGCTATTCCGTTTCACGGAAGGCAGATTTACGAGCACGCCTCGCGAATCAACAACCGTCACTTCAGTCATTTTTCTAACCTGCTGAAGATGACCTTTGAGGAGGCCCTTCCGTATTTCAGGGAGGGCAGCATCGATCTGCTGCATATCGACGGCATGCACGACTACGCCTCCGTGAAGCACGATTTCGAAAGCTGGCTGCCCAAAATGAGCGATCAGGGGGTCATTATCTTCCACGATTCCGCGGTGCGCGATTACGGCTTCGGGGTATGGAAACTGATGGAAGAGCTGATGCCGAAGTATCCCTCCTTCAGCTTCCCTTTTGGCAACGGACTCACGGTTGTGTGTACCGGCAGCAAGGTGCCGGAGGCCTTTCTGAGCTTTGTGAAGCAGGCCGGTGACGATGCCTTCACGCAGCAGCTGTTCAAGACCATCGGTACACAGTGGGCTTTGCAGCACACGCTTGCGCATTTGCAGGATGAACTGCGTACCCAACAAAACCTGAATGCGAAGCTTTCCGAAACAATTAAGGAACACAAGGCTGTCCTCGCAGATCGTGAGCACAGGCTTAGGCTTGCTGAAGGGAGCGCTGCTGCACACCCGAAACAGGATGTTGTTAACCGCTTTTCGCTGATTAAAAAATGGCAGCGGCGTCAGCAAAAGAAAAAGAACCTGGCCGTAATCGAAAACAGTGCGCTGTTTGATGGTGCATGGTACCTGAAAACATACCCGGATGTGCAAAAAACGAAGCTCCCTGCGGCGAAACATTACCTGCAGTTTGGCGGAATGGAAGGCCGCAATCCCTCTGCGGCATTTGATTCAGCTTATTATCTTGCAGAAAATGCAGATGTGAAAGCTTCGGGCATGAATCCGCTGCTGCACTTCGAGCGCTTCGGGCGGTCAGAGAAGCGGAAGTACAGGGCGCTTGTGCCGCAGGCTGATCCGCAGTAAGGTCATCTGACAGTCCATCAATAAATCAATCCGTCAATCCGCAACCGGCTGATAAACTTCATGCGCGCAACCGCCCTCATCATCAACTATCACACAGAAGCCTTTCTGCCCGCACTCATTAAAGTGCTGGAGCAGGAAAGCTGCATAAAGGAAATTCTGATTGGTGATAATGGCAGCAGCTGCGGGGCAGCGGCATTGCAGGCCTTATCCCCTAAAGTGCGGGTGCACGCTTTTTCGGAGAACATCGGTTTTGGTGCCGCGGTTAACACCTGTGTTCAGCAGGATGTGCAAACGCCTTACACGCTGCTGCTCAACCCGGATACGCTGCCGGTGCCGGGCTTTGCGGACCGTCTGCTGGAAACAGCCCTGAAAACCGGCGCCCTGATTACCGCGCCCCGCTGCTACCTCGATGCGGAGCGCCGCTTCCGGTTGCCGCCCTTCAACGGTTATGTGCCGGGAGAGGCTGCGATGCCCATACTGCCGGCAGAAGTGCTCGCCCATGCGCGGGCCTGGACCGCCTTCTATGAAAACTATTGGGCACAACAGTCCGCTTTTGAGGAAGAATTTGTATCCGGTGCCTGCATGATGCTGCATACGGCGCATTCCTTTTTCGACGGCGGGCAGGTCTTTGACCCCCGCTTTTTTATGTATTTCGAAGATGCCGATCTGTGCCTGCGCGCAAGACAGGCAGGCTTCCGGATCGTGACCGAGCCGGCTGCGGAGGTAACGCACTTCTGGGATCAGTCGCCCCGAAGCAGCAAGGGCAGCTATATGGCCGCCGCGCAGCAGCAGTTTTTTGCTAAATACCCTGACTATGGTCCCCATTTCTTCATGCCCGCGCTGAGCATCCCCGATGCGGAGGCGCTTTATGGCGTGAGCTGCACGGATGCCGGTGAGCTTAGCGCCGGTAAGCTGTTTCACGCAGAGGATGCCCGGGCAGGCGATTACTTTGAGCTGGGCATCAATGCCATCTTCATCCCCTTCGCACAGGCTGTGATGACGGACAGCAGTTTTAGGCTCCCGGATGGTCTTGCGGAAAAACTGCCGCAGGGCAGCTGCTTCTTCCGGATCCGTTCACCCCAAAATAAAATCAGGGCATTTTGGACCAGCACCAAACGATAAAGTCAGCTGATGGGGTCTTCCGTCTGCGGGCCTACCAGCAGGCCGACGAACCGAAGGTGCTTGCGCTCTGGGAGGCGGCCTTTGGCAAAGCGGCTGAGCCGGAGGTGTGGCGGTGGAAGTTTCATCAGAGTCCGAACGGCAGCCCCGGCCTGATTTGCGAGACGGAGACCGGAAAAGCAGTTGCCTTTTACGGCGGCATTCGCCATCAGATGAATTACAGGGGAGACCGCATTTTTGCGGTGCATTTGGTGGATAATATGTCGCATCCGGATTACCGGCAGATCATCAGCGGACGCAAAGGGCTTTTTATCCTTACGGTTCAGAATTATTTTAAAAGCTTCACGGGTCCCGGAAAAGCCTCTTTTCTGTACGGATATCCGGGATTGAAGCACTTCCGGCTCGGTAAAATGCTTGCAGGCTATCAGGCGTTGCCGGGGGTCAGCTATCTTGAAACCGGGATTTCTGAGCTTAAAACACCGGGCTGGTTCAGTCGTGCTGAGATCGCTGAAGCAACGGACAACACCGATTTTGATGCGCTCTGGCAGCAGGTGGAAGAGCACTATCCGCTTGCCATTGTTCGGGGGAATGCGTTTGTGGACTGGCGCTACCGCCGGCATTCGTTCAAGTCCTACAGGCTATTTACGGCAAGCCGCCGCGGCGAGGTGCTGGCCTATGTGTGTTACAGCCTGCCGGGAGAGGGAGAAACCGCTGTGCTGACCGATGTGGTTGCCGCACCCGATTTCCGGGCGTTCTCACGGCTGCTTTACAGCTCGGCTCAGCAGCTGAGCGGTCTTGGGGTTAAGCAGCTGCAAACCTGGTTGCCGCCCCATCATTTTGTAACAAGCTACCTGGAACGGGCCGGGTTCAGGCTGAAGCCCGAGCCGCTTGGCATAACGCCGACATGGAAGTGTTTTGATGATGGCCTTTCGCAGGATTTCGCCAACCGGAACCTTTATTTCACTATGGGCGACGGAGACTTGTATTAACGGAATGACTGACCTAATGACGGAAAGCGGGAAAGTGCTTGCAGCATTTGTGACCCACAACGGCGCAGGCAGCATACGCCAAACGCTGGCTTCCGTAGCCTGGCAAACAAGGCCGGTTGAGGCCTGCCTCGTTGTGGATAATGCCTCAACCGACAGCACCCTTCAGCAGCTTGATGTGCCGGGGCTGCCTGAAACCGAGGTGCACTTCATGATCAAAAATGTCGGCTTGCCCGCAGCACACAATCTGATTATGCGTAAAGCCGCTGCGGGCGGCTACGACTGGGTCTGGATTTTCGATCAGGACAGCTGCTGTGAGCCTGATTGTCTGGAACAGCTGCTGGCCTGTGCCCGCGCTTCAGCGGAAAAAGGGCAGATGCCAGCCGTATTATTTCCGGATATCAGCCTGGCCGGTCATCCCGATTTCAAACTGGTTCCCGTATTATGGACCGGCACCGGCGTGCGCGATGCCGTGTTCCCGGAGGCACCGGAAGTGACCTTTACAAAAGTGCATTCCTCCATCAGTTCCGGCAGTCTGTACCATGTGCCGCAGACCGCCGAAACACGCTTCACCGATGATTTTTTTATCGATTATTCGGACCATGATTTTCATCTCAGGCTGCACCAAAAAGGGGCACTTATGCTGTGGGTTTCTCAGGCAAGGATGGCGCACGGGCTGGGCAGGGCACTTTCGGGGACTGAGGGGGGCGTTTCGATTTTCCACAAGCCCTGGCGCTACTATTTTATTGTCCGCAACATGCTGCTGATGCACTACGATCTGGCAGGAATTTGGGGCGTTTTCGGGGCTTTGGCCTATTTAAAGAAGCAATACGGGATTTTAAAGGCCGTACAGCCGGATTTTGATAGCGCAAGGTGTTACTGCCTGAAGGGGCTGCTGCATGCCCCGGTATTTATGCTGGGGTTTCGTAACATCCATGCCGGTATTCTTCGGGAAGCGGCACTCGTACCCAAAAACGGGAATGACCTGAAATGAGCCGGCAGGAATCTGAGCGTATCCCCATTAAGGCTGCAGGGCCGCCGGCAGGCAAGGCGCTGGTTTTGGCCCCGCACCCCGATGATGAAATATTCGGCTGCGGCGGCAGCCTGATGCTGCACCTGGCGCAGGGCGATGAGGTGCAGATAGTAATTCTCACCGACGGCGCCGCTGCCGCTAATGCTTCGGATTACGCCTCAGCAGCTGCGTATGCGGAACTGAGGCGGGAGGAGTCCCGTGCAGCGGCCTCGGTGCTGGACCTGCCCGCGCCCGTATTTCTGAACTACCCCGACCGCGGTCTTCAGGCTGATGAGGCCTTCATCCAAACCCTGCTGGGTATTTTGCGGCAGGAGCAGCCTAAGAACCTGTACCTGCCTTCCCGGGCTGAAGTGCATCCCGATCACCTCGCCCTTTATGAAGCCGGCACCGAAGCGGCACGGCGGTATGAAGCTGCGCTCAGCATGCTGTATTACGAAGTGGGGCAGCCACTCCGGCCCAATTTGTTTACGGACATCACGGCCTGTCAGCCGCTGCTGGAAAAGGCCGTGGCCTGTTTTGAAAGTCAGCTCGCGGTGCAAAATTATGCCGAACAGATTCGGGGACTGCACGCTTTCCGCAGCTATAGCCTCGGCAAAAAGGTGAAGTATGCGGAGGCATTTGAGCTGGTTAGCAGCACATCCCTGAAAGCTCCGGAAACAACAGATGATGCGGATGCCCGGCGGGGGGCTGCAAAATCCGAAGATCACGAGGGGGCAGGAAATTATTCAGCAGACAAGCATCAAACAGGGATGCATGGGTTGGGTCAGACACCGGTATTTGAGCGCTGGCCGCTGATATCGGTCATCATCAGAACCATGGATTCGGCCGATCTGGAAAATGCCCTCGATTCGGTCGCCGCGCAAAGCTACCCTACTATCGAGGTAATTCTGGTGGATGCAGCCGGAAACGGCGCACAGCGGGACCGAAAGGGTTGCGGACCCTTCCCCCTACGTTACATCACCCGCAGGCAGCCGCTCAGCCGACCGCAGGCCGCCAATGCCGGCCTTGATGCGGTACGCGGCCGCTATTTTTCTTTTCTGGATGAAGACGATCTGCTGCTGCCCGATGCCCTCGAAACACTCGCGGAAACCCTGGCCGGAAGTGCGGCTCTCGCCGTTTACGGCACAGTAGAGCGGGTAAATCCGTCAGGCGAAACCGAGCTGCTGTACAGCAGGACCTACGATGCGGTGCAGCTGCTTGAGGAAAACTTCATCCCAATCAACGCGCTGCTCATCCGCTCCGAAGCACTCGCCAAAGGCTGCCGTTTTGATGAGTCCTTTCTGATTTATGAGGATTGGGACTTCCTCCTGCAGCTTTCCGGGCTTTCTGATTTCATTTTTGTAAATCACCGTGTGGGCATCTACCGCAACAGCAATGTTTCGGGGGTACACAATGATGCAGAAAGCCTGAAACAGTCAGCCTTTCTGCAGATGATCCGCAGCAAATGGCACACAGGCAAAACAACCCTGCTTTTGCAGCGCAAGCGGGAACTGACCGAAGCCCTGCAAGAAAAAGAAGCTTATCAGACGGTGCTCGAAGATGAAATCACGGAGCTGCTGACCGAAAAAAACTGCCTGATGAAATCGCGGGAATATCAGACCGGCAGCAGGATAGCCGCGGTCGTTGGGGGGCTACTGCATCCCGGGAGGCTTTTCCGAAAGAAAAAACCGGAGCAGTTGGAAGAAGACCTTCGTTTACTCCGGGAAAGTGCGCTTTTTGATGAAGCCTTCTACCAGGCACAAAATCCGGTGGTGGATGCTACGGGCACGGATCCGGCACTGCATTATTTGCGGTACGGTGGCAGGGAGGGCCGGAACCCATCCGCCGCCTTCGATTCGCGCTGGTATTTAAAGCAATACCCCGATCTTGACAAACCCGGCATCAATCCGCTGCTGCACTACCTTAAATACGGCCGCAGCGAAGGCCGCTCGATTCGGGAAGCCGGTTTTGTAGCGCAGGCATTTGATGCTGAAAAGTGGCTGCAAGAGAAAACCCGGGAGCTGAATGCCTTCTTAAACAACGGTGAAGAAATTGAGCTTGCCTCGGAAAGCCCGCAGATTGCAGTGATTCTGGTGCTGCACAACAAGGCCGGCTTCACCTTTGCCTGCCTTCGCTCGCTACAGCAGCATGCCAATGTGCCGCTGCAGCTCATCCTTGCCGACAATGCCTCAACCGATGCAACCCCTGCCCTCCTGAAGCGGGTGAAGGGCGCCGATATCATCCGCAATACCGAAAACCTGCATTTTGTGCGGGCCTGCAATCAGGCGCTGCAGCTGGTACGGGCGCCCTATGTGCTGTTTCTGAACAACGATACGGAAATTCATGAACACGCGCTCACAGAAGCGCTCCGGGTGTTCAGCCGCTACCCCGACTGCGGGGCGGTCGGGGCAAAGATCGTGAACTACGACGGGCGTTTGCAGGAAGCGGGCAACATCATTTATCAGGACGGCAGCTGCCGCAGCTACGGCAGGGGCGCTTCTCCGGATGCTCCTGAATACAATTTTATGCGAAGCACAGATTACTGCTCCGGAGCCTTCCTGCTTACTCCGATCGCGCTGATCCGCGCAAACGGCGGCTTCGACAGCCGCTTTGAGCCCGCCTATTACGAAGAAACCGACTACTGTATGTGGCTGTGGGAGAAGGGTCACCGGGTGATTTACAATCCCTTTGTGCAAATCAGCCATGTAGAGTTTGGCAGCGGAAGTTCGCACAGCGCCATTCAGCTTCAGAAAGCCAATCAGCAAAAATTCCGGGAGAAGCACTTTGAGCGGCTCCGGCATCATTTTCCGACGGATGCGGCCTGGCTGCTGCACGCTCGTTTTGGTGCCGGTGCCCGTACCCGTACTCTCACCCGTACTAAGGGAAGTATTTTATTAGTGGATGACCGGGTGCCGCACCGGCATCTCGGCAGCGGTGCACCGCGCGCCAACTACATTTTAAACACGCTGGCCGAGCTGGGTTACCGCGTGTCTTTTCTCCCCCTCATGTACCCGCAGCGCGAAGACCGCACATACTGCTACAGCGATATTCATCCTGAAATTGAAGTGCTGTCCGGTGCGGGACTCTACGGCCTTGGAGACCTGCTTCACAGCAGGCAGGGCTACTTTGATACTATCTGGATAAGCCGGCCCGATAACATGCGCCGGCTGCACACGCTGCTGAGGCCGTTTGCTGATACCATTCGGATCATCTATGATTGTGAAGCCATCTTTGCCGCCCGAAACGCCCTGAAGGAGCGGGTACTCAAACTGCCTGCTACGTCCCCGACGGAAACAGAACAGGATCTTTTGAAAGAGGAACTAAACCTGAGCCGGATTGCCGATCAGGTTATTGTGGTTTCTGAGCAGGATGCAGCCGTTTTCCGGCAGCACGGCATACATCAGGTGCAGGTGCTGGGCCATGCTTTGGAATCAAAGGCCGACACACCGGCGTTCGGAGCCCGTTCGGGCCTGCTGTTCACAGGCAACATGGATTTCGACAACAGTCCGAATGCGGATTCGGTGATCTGGTTCGTGCGGGAAGTATTTCCGGAAATCCGAAGGCAGCTGCCGGGTGTGCAGCTGCATCTGGCCGGTTCGCGCAAGGCGGCTTCACTGGCGGACTTATCCGCTGAAGAAGGGGTGATCTTTCACGGCAGGCTGGAAGAGCCGGCGCTCGACACGCTCTTCGGGCAATCGCGGGTGTTTGTGGCCCCAACCCGCTTTGCGGCGGGTATTCTGTACAAGGTGCACCACGCGGCAGCACACGGGCTGCCGGCAGTCATCACACCGCTGCTTGCTGCGCAGCTGGGCTGGGAAAACGAAAAACAGGCCCTCGTTTGTGAAGCCGATCCCCAAACCTTCGCTGCCGGCGTTATCAGGCTGTACAGGGACGAAAAGCTCTGGCAGCAGTTTCGTGCACAGCTCATTTGCGAAATTCAGGAGAAGCATAGCCCGGAGCCATACAAGGCGAAGATAGAGGCGATTATGGAGAAGGGCACCCGCAAATGAGTGCAGCGAAAGCGGTTTCCGGCAGGTACCGGCAAGAGCTGTAAATTTAGTTATGAGGGTTTACCTTTAGCGCAGGCAGCGCTACCTTTAGCCGGCAGGGGCATCATGCCGGTATATGCGTGCCTAAACCGCGGTTTTCTGTTTTCAAGCACATCATCAGAGAAAGATATCCAATACGGCTTAAGCAGGCTGTGAACGTCACAACTCAATCATCCACCCATTTTTTAAATCAATTCTGCGCATGGATAAGAATGCGAAAATTTACATCGCCGGCCATAACGGTCTGGTCGGTTCGGCCATCCTCTGGAACCTTGCAAGCAAAGGCTATGAAAATATTCTGACGCGCTCCTCCTCGCAGCTTGACCTGCGGGATAAAAAAGCCGTTGAGGCCTTCTTTTATGAGTACAGCCCCGAGTACGTTTTCCTTGCGGCGGCGAAAGTAGGCGGCATTGTGGCCAACAACACCTACCGGGGTGAGTTTATCTATGACAATCTGATGATTCAGAGCAACGTGATTGAAGCAGCCCGGGTTTTCGGGGTCAAAAAGCTGCTTTTTCTGGGCAGTACCTGCATTTATCCGCGGGAGTGTCCGCAGCCGATTAAGGAAGAATACCTGCTTACGGCGCCTCTGGAGTACACCAACGAACCTTATGCGATTGCCAAAATTGCGGGCATAAAGCTGTGTGAGAGCTACAACCTGCAGTACGGTACCAACTTTATTTCGGTGATGCCAACCAACCTCTACGGGCCGAATGATAACTTCGACCTCGAGAAGAGTCATGTGCTGCCGGCTTTGGTGCGGAAGATGCATCTCGCTGCCTGTCTTGAAAATGACGACTGGGACGGCATTCGGGAGGACCTGAACCGCCGTCCGGTTGGCGGTACCGACGGCAGTGCAGAGGAAGCAAAACTGCTGCGCTTACTTGCTGCAAACGGGGTGAGCCGGAGCGAAGACGGCATGGTTTCGGTGGAAATCTGGGGTACGGGCTCTCCCCGGCGGGAGTTTCTCTGGAGCGAGGACATGGCCGATGCCTGTGTTTTTGTGATGCAGAACGTAGATTTTGATGACATTGTGGCCATAAACGGCAAGCCGAAGGAAGTGCGGAATGTGCACCTGAACATCGGAACCGGAACAGATGTGAGCATCAAAAAGCTGGCACAGCTGGTACAGGAAACCGTAGGGTTTTCGGGCACGCTCACTTTCAATACAAGCAAACCTGACGGCACTTTGCGTAAGCTCACGGACCCCTCAAGGCTGCATCAGCTCGGCTGGAAACACAGCGTAGCGCTGCAGGAAGGCCTTGAGCGGATGTATGCCTGGTACTGCGGCACAGGTACGCGCTGATATCTTGCGCGGTTCAGGTACAACACCATGCGCGCCGCTTAGCTGACGAATAAAAGCGGGGGGGACTTTTTAGACAACCGCTTTCTTAAATATATGGGCACATGGCAATTGTCATTCTTGGGCAGAATGGTATATTGTGTTGCGGTATGGTTGTAAGTGAAATCAAAATAATTATTGACAGGGGCTTATGTAAAAAAGAATGTCTGAACGGGCTACAAGTGTAGAGTTAGCGGTATCTGATATTCCTTCAAGCTTTACAGTATCAAAACCTTATTATGGAAAGGTTAGCATCCGGCCCGCAGCTGCGGCATGAGTAAAGGCACCTTATATTAGTATTTGCATGATTCCGGGAAATGTAGTGAAAACGAATACGCGTATTTCTGTGGCATTAGCTACGTACAATGGCGCAAGATTTATTGAAGATCAGCTTCAGAGCCTGATCACTCAGACGCTGAAACCCTGTGAAATCATCATCAGCGATGATCATTCAACGGATGATACGACAACTATAATCAGTGATTTCCGAAGCAAAACCGATATTCCGATAGAGCTTTATATCAACAAAGAGCGGTTGGGTTATGTGGAGAATTTCAACAACGCCCTATCGCACTGCAGCGGGGATATCGTTTTTTTGTGTGATCAGGATGACGTCTGGTTTAAGAATAAGATTGAAACACACCTGCTGCTCCATGAGCAGAACCCATCTGTGTATGTAGTGATGAATGATGCTATGCTGGTTAATGAAAGGCTTGAATCTTTTGGGCTTACGAAGCTACAGCAGATCCGACGTTTGGGACTGTCACCCAATTTTTATATAATGGGATGCTCTTCATCAATAAAAAAATGTTTTCTTGATGCCGTGCTGCCTGTTCCCCGTGGGTATCCTTCACACGACAGCTGGATAATCAGGCTGGCTAACCTGCTCCATGCGAGGCTTATACATGACAGCGTGCTGCAGCATTACCGAAGGCACGGAGCAAACTTATCGGTACTTTTATATAAACCGACAGAAAAAATAAGCAGGTTAAGCTACTATCTGAAGGTTGTTAAGAAAGAATCCTCACAGGATCCCTTTAAAACCGAACTCCTGAAAAGATTTCTCCTGTCAATTGAAAATACAGAAAGCCAAACCGCTGTTCAGCAGCAGCTTCGCGAAGCTGTTTCGCAGCACCTTCAGGATATATCCTTCCGCCGGGACCTGAAAGCCCTCAGCTTGTTACCGAGAACGGTTCATTCCCTGAAATACTATTTTGAAGGCGGTTACAGCAGAAGTTACGGCTATAAAAGCCTGATGAGGGATATCTTTTTTTAGATCACGTGTTTTCTGAGTGAGCTGTTCCGCGATCTGCGGTCTTTAGGTTTCGGGGCCCTGTGATTCCTGTTTTGGTTATCTCAGAGGCGGTAGAGGAGGGAGATTTCAAGGCCGAGTCGGTTTCCGAGGAAGGCGCCGGTATCGATGGCGAGGGTAGCCTGTGTGCTGAGAGCGGGCATTTGTTCGAAGGTGTAGCTGCCGGAAAAGGCGAAGGAGTACTGATCGCGGCGGACTTCCGAGCGGGGGCGGGCTTCGGAGCCGGGGCGTGGGTTGCGGCCGGTTGTGGTTACGCTGCACAGGTTGCCGGAGATCAGCAGGTCATCGTTACAGTTGCCGTAGTTTCGGGTGAAGGTGCCCAAAAACTGCCATGAAAGCTGATCGCTCAGCTGACCGTCCATACCAAGATGCCATCCGATAATCATATTGTTGAAAACAGGGTAGCGTTCGCGCTCCGGGTCGATGGTGAGCAGCGGGTTGCCGAGCACATTGCCCTGATAGGTCCAGCCGCTGTAGTAATTGCCGTGATTGTAGTATCGCGCTCTGCCGGGCGGCATACCGGGCAGGGAGTCCTGCCGGATGGTGTTCACGTATTCGAGGATGAGCGTATTGAGCCATGTGAACCATTGGATGTGCTGAAAGCCAAGGCCGTAGAGGCCGTCCATATAGCTGCGCAGGCGCAGGGAAACGGTGTCTTCCAGGTAAATCTGCCGGTAGGCGACAAGCTGCGCGCCGTTAAGATGCACAATCATAGAACCGTCGTAAGCGGCTACGCCGTTGCCGAGGCGGTTTATTTGTTCTGATACAGAAGCAGAGCTTTCCGGATCGGCTGAGCGGCCGGTAACGACCCGCATGTAATCGGAAAAGGAGCGGGGGAGTTTTCCGCGCTCCGGATCTGTGCCGGCCCACACTACATTATGGATGAAGCCGGTCATGATTTCGAAGCGCCAGATATTGAATTTGAGGTGCGCCATTTTCTGATGCAGCAGCGCGTTGCTCACGTACCGGCTGCTTTCGAGCTGACCGTCGCTGTAGCGCCCGCGAAACTGAACATGCCCGGCCGTGAAGGGGATATTAATGAAATCGCGGGTTGAGAGCTGAATACGGGGTACGGGGGTGGCGTTGCGGCTCACGATCATGGAGCCGGAAGTGAGATGGGGGAGCGTCATTTCGGCATCGTCGTAAAACCGGCCTGCTTCGAGGCGGAAGATGCCGTATTCGGCCCGCAGGTAGAGGGTCTGAAAGTGGGCCGAGTTGCGGGTGTCGGCGGCCCTAAGGGCGATACCGGCACCGGTTTCGAGCAGGTAGCGCTGCTGCGGCCCGCCAAGCCGGTAGCTTGCGGAGAGCAGGCTGAGGCCGGCGGCAGCGGAGCCTGCTTCGAGTTCACCGTAGCGGTTGGCATACAGCCAAAAGGGGAGTTCGGAAGTACTGCCCGCGAGGGAAGTCCGGAAAGATGCCTGCAGTCCGGCTCCGTCGTTTTGCCGGGCAGTGGCTTTATCTGCTGAGGTTAGGGCGAAACCGCCAAGGAGAGTGAGTAAAAGGATGATCAGGCTGCAGCGGTGCATGGGCGGAATACAGGTGAAATTTTCCGGGAGTATGTTTTTGGGGATGGTCGCTTAAAATAGCAGAATTGATGAGATTTTGCATGAGGTGATATGCGGGGGATTTCTGACGGCAGCTGTAAAGCTGATGAAGAACTAACCCTGTGCGAATTTTGCGGTAAATCAAACCTTCGTTTTTGAACGCAAGGGACACGAAGGGCAACGCAAAGGAACGCGAAACGAGCGGGAGCTTTTGCGCACTTTGCGACATCCTTTGCGCCCATCGCGGTTAACCATCGCTGCTCAACTCCTGCCTGGAACTAACAAATTATTTTTAATTTAAGCACGAACCTGGAAGGGCTGGTTTTTGCCAATACTTTTAACCCGAAACCCGAAACCCGAAATTGTCTTTAGATTTTGATTGAATCTGTTCTCAGGTTTATTTACTCCCTGCTTCAGCCCGGTACGCAGCTGCTTTTACTGTTTCTGACCGGTATGCTGCTGCTGTTTATAAACCGTTTTATTTGGGCGAAGCGCTGTCTGCTGCTGTTTGTTGTGCTGCTGTTTCTGTATGGCCTTCCCTGGATTCCCGGTTATCTGGCCGATACCCTGGAAAATCGTTTCCCTGTGGTAACCGATGTAAGGCTCGATGAAATTGGTGCACAGTTTGAGGCTTCCGGGCGGGACAGCATTTTTGTGATGGTGCTCGGAGCGGGGCATTCTACTGATCCGAGGCTGGGACCTACACAGCGGCTGAGCGAGACGGTTATGATGCGGCTGGCCGAAGCGATTCGTTTGTACAGGGCACTTGACGCGCGCGGGTTGCCGGTGCGGCTGGTTACTTCTGCCGGCGGGCATGAAGGTCAGATGACGCAGGCCGAGGCCCTGGCTCAGGCGGCGGTTTCGCTGGGTGTTCCTGACGGTCGTATTTCAAGGCTTCATGAGCCCCGCAACACCTGTGGTGAAGCGCGTGCTTTCCGTGAAGCTTTTGGTGGCGGGCAAACGGTCTTTGTATCAAGCTCGGCCATCCATCAGCGGCGTGCTGTAATGCTTTTTGAACAAAACGGCAGTCTGCCTGTTGCCGCACCTGCTGCATACCTGAACCGTAAATCTCCCGAGCCGCCAAACCGCTGGTGGCGCGGCCTGAGACCATCCGGCAGAAATGTGGATCTTTTGGAATTGTCAGTTAAAGAATACATCGGCTACAGGTTTAGCCGCAGAAACTGCTGAGCAGCTGTCCCATAACGGTACCCGAAAACCATTTACACCCCAGCCGCCGGTTTTACGAAAATACCGAACAGGCTGGCAGACAACTCGCCGCTTAAATGTTATTCCGATTAAACATACGTAATTTCTACTAAACGTAATTTCTGTATTAGGAATAAAATTAGCGCAAAATCCCTTATCTTCATTTCAAAATTATTAGTTCCGGCTAACGGAAACCCCACCTATCATACGATATACGAATACTTAAAGCCAATCTGCCTCAGATGTCAGTCCCAAAAATATGGTTGTCCTCCCCGCACATGGGCGGAAAAGAAAAAGAGTTTGTAAAAGAAGCCTTTGATACAAACTGGATCGCCCCCGTTGGTCCGCATATCAGCGGTTTTGAAAATGATCTGCGTGCATTTACCGGAGTGAAGCATTGTTCTGTACTGGGCTCCGGCTCTGCGGCCATTCATATAGGCCTGCGGCTGCTTGGCGTGAAAGCCGGAGATGCAGTTATGTGTCAGTCCTTTACGTTTGTGGCAACTGCAAATTCGATTTTACTTCAGGGAGCTGAACCTGTATTTATTGACAGCGAACTTGACACCTGGAATATGTGTCCTGCAAAGCTGGAAGAAGCCATTGTTGCCCTGAAAAACAAAGGCAGGCGGATTGGTGCTATCGTTCCGGTACACCTGTACGGAATGCCCTCCAATATGGGGGCGATTACGGAAATAGCACAGCGCTATGATATTCCCGTTTTTGAGGATGCTGCGGAATCGCTCGGTTCACATATCGGCGGTAAGCATTGCGGCACATTCGGCCGTGCTGCGGCCCTGTCGTTTAACGGGAATAAAATAATTACGACATCCGGAGGCGGAGCTATCATTTCGGACGATGAGGAACTTATCCGTCAGGCCCGTTTTCTGGCTACGCAGGCGCGGGATGATGCCCCGCACTATGAACACACGCAGCAGGGCTATAACTACCGCATGAGCAATGTGGTGGCCGGTATCGGCAGGGGGCAGATGCTGGTGCTTCCGGATCGGGTACAGGCTCGCCGGGCCAACCATGACTGGTATTTCCGTAAGCTGGGTGAAACCTGGCTGAATGCCTTTGCTGAAAACGGGCGGGTTCATATCCGCAACAGCTCACCAACCGGCGTTTACTTCCTGAAGGAGCCCGAAGGATATTTCAGCAACCGCTGGCTTACGACCATAGTTGTGATTCCGGAGGAATCAGGTGGTATTACCCGTGAAAGCCTGCGGCTTGCACTTGAAGCTGAAAATATTGAGGCGCGCCCGCTTTGGAAGCCAATGCACATGCAGCCGCTGTTTGACAGGAATGCGTATTTTGGCAGCGGTGTGAGCGACTGGCTCTTTGAAAACGGGCTTTGCCTGCCAAGCGGCAGTAACCTGACGATTGAAGAGTTTGCACGCATTGAAGCAGTGCTTGATGAGGTGTTTCATTTCAGGATGAGCTGAGAATCAGGGAGGGACGGCTGACCGCTGACCGTTGATCGCAGGTGGGAAGTTTATAAAGAACCAACAATAGCGAGCTTTTTTGCATGCTTTGTGTCCTTTGCGTTTGAAAACGATTTGCGGGCAGGTATATGAAGATGTACCGAGAAGGGTGTCAAGAAGTCCGCTTCGGCACCCCAAAGCCAAAAGCTAATAGCTAACAGCCAAAAGCCCCCATCTCCCAAAACCCTGCCAGCTAACTTATCGAAGCATTTTGTGAGGGAATATCCTTCGACAGATTACACCTGCTAATAGCACGCGGCGAAGCAGATGCGCCCTGTTTTTAGTTTTTCCTTGGAAGGTCTTTTTGTGTTACATTATGCGCTCAATAAACACAGATTAAGACTGAAAGAATTTTTTATGAAGCGTGATGGTGAGGATAAGGGCAGCAATCTGAGGAAAAACATTCTGACTGTTAGTCGGAAAATGCTGCTTGAGGAGGGTTTTGACCGCATGTCGATGCGTAAAATTGCTTCAAGTGTTGGCTTTAGTGCAACGAGTATCTACCTGTACTTTAAGAATAAAGACGACCTGCTGCATGCCCTCATTGAAGAAGGATTCGACCTGTTGTATGAAGCTTTAAGTCAGCATCCGGTTGTTAAAGCCAACGGAGATCCCTTTGCGGTTCTCGAGACCCTGTGCCGGGAATTTGTGCGCTTCGGCATGGAAAACCCCGAGTATTACGAAATCATGTTTCAGCTTCACCCGAAGCACATGCAGCGGTATCCCGTTGAAAAATACCGCAAGGCGAGGCGAAATATTGATATGATCCGGCACACCCTTGAGCAGGGTCAGCAGCAGAATCTGATTAAACCGCACGATTCCCGCCTTGTTGCCAACGTGATTCTATCCACCCTTCATGGCGGCATCTCCCTGATGAATTCCGGTCGTATTGACGTGAAGGTCGATAAAAATGCCTACGTTGAGACCATTATCCGCAGTGTGCTCGCCGGCGTACGTGTGAATTGAACCAAGCCGGATTTGGCATAAATGCTTTCCGTGCAGCACGGCATGCGGCCGGTCTCCTGCCAAAGGCTTAGCCTTCAGGCCTTCCTCCGGTTTTCCAGCCAGGTTTGCAGGGCTTCGGTTACTTTTCGGTTGGCTTTGGGGAAGGGGTATTCGGTGAGTTCTGCCCGCGTAATCCAGCGGAGTTCTTTGCTGGCTTTGGGGCGCGGCCCGGGTTCGCCGGTTTTGATGCGGCAGATCCAGGCGTTGAGGGTAATTTTGAAATGGGTGTAGGCGTGCTTTACTTCACACAGCCGCAGGCCCGGCATCACTTCAACCCCCAGCTCTTCTTTCAGCTCGCGGATGAGGGCTTCTTTCCGGCTTTCGCCTTCTTCAACCTTGCCGCCGGGAAATTCCCACAGCCCGCCTAACATTTTGTCCTCCGGACGCAGCGCGATGAGGATACGGTCCTCATCATCCACACAAATCCCGACCACGATCTGATGGTGCGGGATTTTCTTTTTTGGGGCCTTGAAAGGGAGTTCCGCGGTTTTCCCGGTTTTGTATGCCACGCATCCCGTGCTGAGCGGGCAGCCCGCGCATAGGGGCGATTTTGGGGTGCAGACCGTTGCCCCGAGTTCCATCACGGCCTGATTGAAGTCACCGGGCCGGGCAGTATCGAGCAGGCCGTCGGCCAGCTGCTGAATCTGAGCCTTGGTTGCGGGCAGGCTTACATCCTCCTGTATCCCGAAGTAGCGGCTGAGCACGCGGATCACGTTGCCGTCCATCACGGCATGCGGCAGGCCAAAAGCGATGCTCGCCACTGCGGCTGCGGTGTAAGGGCCGATGCCTTTCAGGGCTCGGATTTCGTGGTAGGTTTGGGGGAAGACGCCGCCGTGTTTGCTGAGTACCGTTTTGGCGGCATCGTGCAGGTTGCGGGCGCGGCTGTAGTAGCCCAGGCCCTCCCAGGCCATCAGCACTTCGTGCCGGTTGGCGGTTGCGAGGGCTTCGAGGGTAGGGAAATGCCCGAGAAAGCGCAGGTAGTAGGGCGTAGCCTGATCAACGCGGGTTTGCTGCAGCATGATTTCCGACACCCAAATCCGGTACGGATCTCCGCAATCGCGCCAGGGCATTTCCCGTTTGTTGGCGTCGTACCAGCTTAGCAGTGGCTTTGCAAAGTGATGCGGACGGATTTGCTCTTGCGAAGATGTCATGCGGATAAATGGTAAATGTCAGATTTCGAAAGGATGAATGGGGTGAGATGCAGGGATGAAGCTTCCGTGCGGGTCGTTGCGTTTCTTGTTTTTGTGTTTCTGCTGGGATGAATGTAAAAATTATCCGACCCTTTCCGGGGTGTTTATCTTGTGAGGCGTTTGTTTTTCTGTAGTTAGGTAACTCCTTCGGAGTCGGTTGGATAGAAATCTTTAGCTGTGCGATAATCGGGCAAAAGCAGCGGCTGAAGCAGCGCGGGCGAAATGCCTGCTGTGTTTGCTATGTGTTCAATCCCGGAGAGCGTTCATTTTGTTTAATTTCGGGGGATGACTTTTTTAAAAGCTCCGAATCAAAAAAAGCTGGGCGCAAGCCGTTGATTTGGGATCTTTCACAAGCACGAAAGACCGTGATGCCCACGGGGTTTCTCCCAAAAAAAGCGGAGGCCCGCATAATCGGGGAGCCGGCCTGCGGGTGACGGGGATCGGGCAAGCGAAAAGCCGGTAACTCAGCGAGAAGTTTTCATAAGGCGGGTTTCACTCTCTGCTGAGCTGCAGCACGGTGATGGTTACGTTCATCTGCGTAGCTGCGCCGAACTGATCGGTGGCGATGACCTGAAAGCGGTGCTGCCCTTCCTGCCGGCGGGTGGGGGTCCAGGTGATGAGGCCGGTGCGCTCGTTGAGCACGGCGCCGTCGGGCAGGTCCGCGGCGAGGTAGCGGATCAGGTCGGAGTCGGTGCCGTCGGGGTCGGTTGCCCGCAGCGGCAGGCTGAAGGTTTCGCCAACGGGGATAGAGAGCGGCCTTACCTGATTGAAGCGGGGCGGGGTGTTGAACGGCCTCACTTCGATTTCGAAAGTGACGCTGTCGGTTTGTCCGTCGGGGGTGCTTGCAATAATGGTGAACTGCTGCCGCCCCACATCGCGGGAAGCCGGCTGCCACAGGAAGCCCTGATCGCGTATGCTTGCCCCGCCGGCACTCGTTTGCAGCTGAAAGCGGACCTGTTCCGGCTTAATTTCATGTTCGAAGGTGAGAGGCAGCAGCACCGGGCGCGGGAAGTGTGTAAGCTGATCGGGTATGGGGCTGAGCTTCAGCCGGCCGGGCTGCCCGGGTTCGGGGGATTGCCGGATTTCTGATACGGGCCGCTCTTCGAACTGCATGCGGCCAAGCTGATTAAACTCCGTGAGCCAAAGCTGCCCCTTGCTGAGGGCCATTAAGTTGCCGGGTGCGGTGTCGCGGCGGATGAGCTGAGCCTGACCACCTTCGCGGGCCTGCCACAGCTGCCCGGTGCGGGTGCGGATGAGGTAGCGGCCTTGCCAGAACTTCAGTTCATCAACGGCGCCGTCGGTTCTGAAGAGGGTGTTGAGCTCCCCCCCGGAGCCGAGTGCGTAAACCGTGCCTTCGGCGCCGGTGAGCAGCGGGCGGCCGTCGATCACAAACAAGTTGCTGATGGCGGGGCCGAACTGAAAGCTCCGCTGATGCTGCAGCTCGCCGCTCTCCTGCACCCGAAACTGATGCAGGCTGTTGTTTGCGGTGAGTACGAGCAGGGTGTTTTGAAAAGCCCGCACAGCAGAGACGCGGTTCCGGCCCGTTTGTGGCAGCGCGAGCTGAACGGGCCGCTCATCAACGGCTTCGGGTGTGGCAAGGGAGAGCCGGAAAAGCCCGGGGGTTTCCATCCCCATAAAAAGAAAATCGCCCACACGTGCCAGGCTTACGGGCGCAGCCGGCAGGGTTGTGGAGGAGTACACCCCGAGCACGGAGGTAGGTTCCACTATGGTGAGCCGGCTGTTGGAGCCGGTGAGGTAGGCGAAGCGCACATCGGAGGTGAGGCGGTTGCCGCGCCGCTGCATGCCCTGCGAGCTGTAGAGCCACTGCAGGGAATCGGCATGTACGCGAAACACAACCAGGCCGTCTTCAGAAGAGAGGGCGTAGAGATGGGTTTCGGAGGCCGTTACCGACTCGAGCCCGGGGATTTCCATGAGGGTGGAGATATCGTGGACCAGCACCTGTTCGCTTTGGCCCTGTGCCGGTTTGCTAAGGCAGGTGAGCAGCGCTAAGGTGAAAAACAGGCAGGTAGAAGCAGTTAATTTTGGCATTCTGATGTGAATAAGTCCAATAATAGAATTTCGGGTTTGCCTGCGCTTGCGCTTGCAGCAGGCGGGGATCGTGTTGTGTTGTGTAAGGATGTTCGGACTGACTCCGGCTAAACGTAGCCGGCGAAGCTGCATTGCGGGGAATGCATGGGAAACGGAATAAGGGGCGGCAGCCCCATGGCCCTGCACCTTTTGCGCGGAGTGTTACAGCCAGCGGTGCCGGCGGTACCAGCTGATGGTATCTTCGAGGCCTTCGCGTATGCCGTAAACGGGTTTAAAGCCGAGTTCCTGCTGAATTTTACGGATGGAGCAGGTCCATTGCAGGGTCATTTCTTTGGCTTTGTCGCGGTTCATCATCGGGTAGTTTCCGATAAGGCCGGCGGCGGATTCGGTTAGGGCACCAACGAGGGTCACGATTTTCGGCGGCAGCGGCAGGGTGATGAGTTTTTTGCCGAGTGCCTGTGCGGTGGCATCTTTGATCTCGTTCCAGGTGTACACTTCCGGCCCGGAGACGAAATAGGTGTGCACGCCGGTTTCGGTTTGGTTCCAGGCGAGCATCAGGCCCTGAACCACATCATCTACATGCACCATGGAAATGCGGTTGGTAGCGCCGCTGCCTACGATGGGGCAGATACCGCGGCTTGCAATCTGAAAGAACGACAGGATTTGCTCTTCCCTCGGGCCATAAACGGCCGGCGGCCGCAGGATGGTTATGGAATCCTTAGGGCCGGCAACGCGGTGAATCATTTCTTCCATGTCTTTTTTGGACTGCCCGTACATGCTTACCGGCAGCATGGGGTCGGCTTCTGTTACCGGTTTTTGGAAGCTCGGGCCGGCCGCGGCAAGGGAGGAGAGTATCACCATTTTGGGCACGCCGGCTTTTTGTGCCATCCGGATGATGTTTTCGGTGGCCTCCACATTGGTGCGGAAGAAGATTTCGGGTTTGGGTGCTTTCACGAGTGCGGCAAGATGGAAGACCACATCGGCACCCTCGAGGCCCTTTTTGAGGGCAGGCAGGTCGTGCAGGTCGCCCTTAACGGGAATAATGCCCTTATCGCGAAGCCATTTGAGCTCAGTGCGAACAAGGCAGCGCACCTCATTCTGCGGGTCTTCAAGCAGGGCGTCGGCAAGGTGAGAGCCAATAAATCCGGTGGCGCCGGTTACGAATACTTTCATATAGAAGTGAAAACTGCGTATTTTAGTCAGCTTCTGAAGGTACGAAAAAAAGCAGCTCAAACCCTTAAGAAATGCCCGTAAGCTTATGCAGACAGCCGGCAAAACAGGCTCAGGGGCAGGGGGAGCCGCAGGGATTAGCTTCAGACCGGAGCTGTTCATCACGAAAAGCCGCTGGTAAGCCGGCAATCATTTAGCTAAGCATTCATGAAAATTGCATTATTCACGGGCAACTATGTCCATATTAAAGACGGGGTATCGCTTACACTGAACCGGCTGGTACGCTATCTTACGGAAGAGCGCGGGTTTCAGGTGATGGTTTTCGGGCCTGATATCAGCAGCAGGGCAATAGAGCCGGCCGGAACCTTCGTGGAAGTGCCTTCTGTACCGGCGCCGGGGCGGCCGGAGTACCGGGTTTCCCTTTTTTTGCCTGAAGTTTTACGGCATGAAATTGAGCTTTTCCGGCCTGACCTCATCCATATTGCGACGCCTGATTTTCTGGGGCTTGCGGCTCTTCGGTTTGCCCTTCGCAACCGGATTCCGGTGCTTTCTTCGTATCACACGCACTTCAGCAGCTACCTGAAGTATTACGGACTCGATGTGCTCGAAGGCCTGCTCTGGAAATACCTGAAGTGGTTTTATGACCGCTGTGACGTGGTTGTTTCTCCGTCCGAATCGATGAATGAGTACCTGCTGCGCAACGGCCTTGACGCGAAGAAAGTCGGGCTGTGGTCGCGGGGAGTGGAGACGGAGCTTTTCAGCCCGGTCCGCCGCAGTGAGGCCTTTCGTGAGCAGCAGGGTTTTGCGAAGGATGATGTGGTTGTGAGCTACATTTCGCGGCTTGTATGGGAAAAAGATCCTCGCACTTTTATTGATGCCGTGGAAAAAGCACAGGCAGCGAATCCGAAAATCAAGGTGCTGGTGGGCGGCGAGGGCCCTGCACGTGAGCAGATGGCACAGGAGCTGCCGGGTGCGGTTTTCACCGGCTTTGCTTTCGGGGAAGCGCTGGCTGAGATTTATGCGAGTTCCGATATTTTTGTTTTTCCATCGGATACCGAAACCTTCGGAAACGTAACGCTGGAAGCGATGAGCAGCGGCGTACCGGCTCTGGTCGCGAATGCGGTTGGGAGCAAATCGATTGTGCTGCACGATAAGACCGGCTACATACTGCCGGTTGGTGATGCCGGTGCTTTTGCCGAAGGCATCCTCCGGCTTGCCGCCGACAGTGCCCTGCGGGCTGATATGTCGGCACAGGCAAGAGAGCGGGCCCTCACGTTCGGCTGGAGCCGGGTGATGGAAGGCCTCACCGAAACCTATGAAGCGGTAATTGCCGATCACCGGCTGAAAGCATGAAAGCAGCCGGGGGCAGCTGAATTAAAATTGAGATACGGCACTTTCAATATCGCTGCAACCTGTTTATTATCCCTGACCGCCATAATAGCGCAGGATTGTAAGCCGAAGGGCCGAAGAAACACGGCCGAAAACATCCTGCAGCATAGTTCCTCCTGAAACTCACCAATTCCCGGTTTGAAGATACTGTACATATCACATTTGCATCCTCCGCAGCAGGCTGTGCTGAAAAACATCGGCGGGATGCAGCGTGTGAGCCTTCAGCTGACAAATGAACTGGCTGCCAATGCGGGAATTGAGCTGAAGGAGATCACCATGGAGACGGGCTGGCGCTTTATCGGGGTGAAGACCTTTTTGTTTTTGCTGCGACTCTTTTTGTTTTTGCCGGCCCGGGTGAAGCGCGACAAGCCCGACATCATCCTTTTTTCCTCTATGGTAACCGGTACGCTGGGCTACTTTTTGCGGCGGCGGATCCGGGTTCCGATGGTCAGTATTTCGCACGGGCACGATGTTACGCTGAGTGTGGGCATTTATCAGTGGCTGCTCAGGAAAGTGTTTGCCTGCCTCGACGGGGTGATATCGGTGAGCTCTGCCACCCGGGATGAGTGCATCAGGAGAGGGCTTGAAGAAAGCAAATCGCAGGTGCTGCCTAACGGTTTTGACGTGCGGGATCTGCCCGAGGCTGTTAACAAAACCCAGGCCCGGCAGCAGCTTGAGCAGGCACTCGGAATACAGGCCGGTAACCGAAGGATACTGCTCACCGTAGGCCGGTTGATAAAGCGCAAAGGGCATGAGTGGTTTATTCGCGAAATACTGCCAAAGCTGGAAACTGACGTACTGTATGTGATTATAGGAGACGGAAATGAGGCAGCGGCCATCAGGCGGGCGATTCAGGAGAGCGGGCAAAGCGCAAAAGTGCATTTCGACGGCAGGCAGGAAGATGAGGTGCTCAAAGTAGCCTACTCAGCAGCTGATCTGTTTATTATGCCTAACATCAGGGTACCCGGTGATATGGAAGGCTTTGGGGTAGTACTGCTCGAAGCCAACATTAGGTGTACGCCTGCTATTGCAAGCGATATTGAAGGAATCAGGGATGTGATCGAACAAGGCGTTAACGGATATCGTATACCGGAGCTTGATGCCGGTGCTTTTGCTCAAACGATAGACCGTGTGATGGCAGAGGAGCTTGATCAGCTATCGGTGCGGGCACGCGAATATGTGCAAAGCCGGTTCAGCTGGGAGGCCGTCTCGAAAGCCTACATAAAACACCTGTCAAAATTTGTGTACACCGGTGAACGCTCTTAACGGTGTTCAGACTTTATAGCAGTGCGGGTTTGATTCGGCAAAAACTTCGGTTTGGCGCTTAATTTGCCAGCTTTCCTTTGGTTTGAACAAACACGGGAAGTAAGTATATTACAGATTGATTTATTATTAAGATTTTAACTCTCAAAGTATGAGTCGTACCCATACGGACAAGAAAAAAGCAGATATTTTTTCGAAAGCATTTAATTTCACCAAGGCCGATGAAGTAAAGGCCTTGGGGCTATACCCTTATTTCAAACCGCTGACAGAAACCGATGGGACTGTAGTTGTTATTGAAGGCCGCAAAGTAATTATGGCTGGCTCAAATAATTATCTTGGATTAACCAATGATCAGCGCCTGATAGAAGCGGCTCAGAATGCGATTACGCGTTACGGTACAGGCTGTACCGGTTCACGTTACCTTAACGGAACGCTTGACCTGCACCTTGAGCTCGAAGATAAGCTCGCAGATTTTATGAATAAAGAAGCCTGTGTGCTGTTTTCTACAGGCTATCAGACCAATGAAGGTGCAATTCAGACCATTGCACAGCGAAACGACGAAATTTATTCTGATAAAGACAACCATGCCTGTATCGTAGTTGGTACGCTTGTATCCAATGCCAAAACCTATCGTTTTGCGCACAATGATATGGATATGCTGCGCAAACTGCTTGACCGCTCCAACCCGGATGCCGGAAAAATCATTGTAAGTGACGGTGTTTTTTCGATGTCGGGTCAGCTTGCGAATGTGCCGGAGCTGGTAAAGGTTGCCAAGGAATACGGCGCCCGCCTGTACCTCGATGATGCGCATGCAATCGGGGTAATCGGCGACGGCGGCCGCGGGTCGGGATCGGTTTTCGGACTGAATGATGAAGTGGACCTTATCAGCGGCACTTTTTCCAAATCATTTGCTTCTCTCGGCGGTTTTTTGGTTGGCGAGCGGCCTGTGATTGAGTATATCCGACACAATTCGCCTGCTCATATTTTCAGTGCTTCCATGCCGCCTGCCAATGCGGCAACGGTACTTAAAGCCCTTGAAATCCTGAAAACGGAAACCTGGCGCCTTGACCGGCTTGAATACATCTCAAATTACATGAGAGAAGGGCTTCGTAAGCTCGGCTTCAATGTATGGACGAGCAGCACACCCATTATTCCGGTAGTTATCGGTGAGATGATGGACTGTTTCAGGTTTTGGAAAGATTTGTTTGAAGCTGGTGTGTATGCAAATGCAGTTGTACCTCCCGCAGTGCCGCAGGGGCAGTCTCTGATCCGTACGAGTTACAGTGCAACGCACACAGATGATCAGCTTGATGCCATCCTTGAAGCTTTCTATACCATAGGTGTGAAGCACGGCATTATTGATACCAACGGTCATTCTCTTGTTGAAGCTTAACGCTTAACATTTTGGATCCTTCATCAGCGATTCTTACATCACCGCCATCAGATATGGACAAATCGATGTACGGGGTCAGGTATGTATCAGGGCCTTCAGAAATGAAGGCTTTTTTACAATTCCCCTACGAGCACTACGCAAGTGATCAGAACTGGATCGCGCCGCTGTATATTCAGCAGCGCGATCTGCTCGATGCATCCAAAAATCCATATTTTGCCGACGTAGAGCATGCCTGTTTTCTGGCAGAGAAAAATGATCAGGTTTGCGGGCGTATTGCCGTTTTCATCAACCGCTCATGGAATGCTTATCAAAAGCAGCAGACCGGTTTTTTTGGTTTCTTTGAATGCCGCAACGATGCCTATGCAACAAAGCTGCTCGTTGAAGTAGCAACCGACTGGCTGCAGGAAAGGGGGATGAATAAAATGATAGGCCCCATAAATCCCGGTTTCATGTATGAACTCGGGCTTTTGGTTGACGGGCACGAAACCGAGCCTTACATTATGATGCCCTGGACCAAAAAGTACTACGACGGCCTGCTCAAACAGGCCGGACTGGAAAAAGAGATCGATCTTTTTGCCTATGTGGTAGATGAAAAGAATGTTGCCTTAGACCGCATAAACCGTGCCGAGCAGATTGTGCGCAAGCGCATGCCTGACCTTCAGATACGGCCGGTGAGGCTGTCTGATTTTGATTCAGAGATTCGCATCATCCGGGATATTTTTAATCAGGCCTGGAAAGACAACTGGGGGTTCAGCCCGGTCGGGGAGGAAGAATTCAGGCATATTGCCAAAGACCTTAAGCTGATTCTCGATAAAGATATTGCGCATATTGCCGAAATTAAGGGCAAGGCTGTTGGTTTTTCGGTAGCACTGCCCGATATGAATCAGGCTTTCAGGCACCTGCGCAACGGGCGCCTGCTACCCTTTGGTATTTTTAAGCTACTTTGGCACAAGCGGAAAATAAACCGCATACGTACAGCCCTTATGGGTGTGATTCCCGAATACCGGGGAAAAGGTATTGACGCCCTGCTTCACCGTGAAGCGATTGTGAAAGGGCTGGCTAAAGGCTACAACGCATCTGAACTGAGCTGGCTGCTGGAGACAAACACCGACATGATTCGCGTAGCCGAAAAAATAGGCGGTTGGCGCGAAAAGACGTACCGCATCTATCGCCGGAATATTTAACCGCTGCTACTCCCCAGATGCTTTCACCCGGTATGCTGCCGGTATGCTACATGCGTGGTTACGGTAAAAGATTGCTGCTCAGCACGCATGAAACAGCCTGAATACAGGCAGCAGGCCGGACAGCCATTAAAAACAGCCAAACAGCAGCTTAGAAGGTTTTTGGAAGCGGTTTTCCGGGCCGTAAGAGCCGTCACAAGCCTGTAAAAACCTTTCCGCTTTTTGGGATAACAGGCCTGAAAAGCGTATTTTTAGTAAGTCATATTATGATCAGTCAACTTATCATTAACTATAAATTTCATGAGTGTTGAAACCCTAAACGGCACCACACAGCTGGTTCCTGCAGACTCTGCGTTCAAAATCAGATCTGCATCTATCAAGAAGTTTTCCAAAGACCACCTGACAGCATCACTTCGTACCATGATGCTGTCACGTCGTCTTGATGACAAGATGCTGACCCTGCTGAAACAGGGAAGGGGCTTCTTCCATATTGGGGGGTCCGGTCATGAGGCGATTCAGGTTGCGGCGGGCCGTAACATGATCCCCCGTAAAGACTGGGGTATGCTTTATTATCGTGATATGTCGTTCGCACTTACGATGGGGATGACGGCGAGGCAGCTTCTTTCAGCCCATCTTTCAAAAATGACCGACACAAGCGCGGGCAGGCAGATGCCCTCTCACTTTAACAGCCGTGAGCTCAATATTGTATCGGTGAACAGCGCTCTTGGTGCGCAATTCCTGCCGGGTTTGGGCATCGCTCAGGCGATTAAGTTTCTGGGAGATGACGAGGTTGTGTACATCTCAACCGGCGACGGCGGCACTTCTGAGGGCTCTTTCTTTGAGCTGCTTAACTGGGCAACCCGCGATAAGGTGCCTGCCGTAATTGTGGTACAGGACAACAAATTTGCAATCTCCGTGCCGGTGCACGAGCAAACGAGCAATAAATCTATCTCCAAAACTGTGCAGGGTTTTGAAAACCTGGAAATAATCGAGTGTGACGGTACCGATTACCTGAACGCCTATGCAGCTATGGAAAAAGCAGTAGCCCATGCCCGCAGCGGTAAAGGTCCGGCGCTGGTACACGCGCATGTGGTTAGGCTGCTGCCGCATTCTTCCTCTGATGATCACCGCAAATATCGCAGCGCTGAAGATCTGGAAGCCGATAAGGCCCACGACCCTATCACCAAGCTTTCGAGACAGATGATGAAGGCCAAAATCATCACGCAGGATGAAATTGATGCGCTTTTTGCCGAAGTGAAACAGCAGGTTGATGAGGACACCAAATGGTGCATGGCACAGGAGGATCCCAAGCCTGAGGATGCCGTTACCCACGTGCTCTATGAGGGAGAGTCAGACCTTGCATACGAAACCGAAGAACCCTCCGGTGAGCCGATTGTAATGGTTGATGCCATCAACCATGCTCTCTATGAAGAAATGGAGCGCGATGAGCGCGTGATTGTTTTCGGGGAGGATGTTGCAGGCGGAAAAGGCGGCGTGTTTACGGCAACCCGCGGCCTCACGGATGCCTTCGGCTCAAACCGCTGTTACAATTCACCGATTGCGGAGGCTTCGATTATCGGAACCGCCTGCGGACTCAGCATCAAAGGCTTTAAGCCGGTGCCGGAAATTCAGTTTGCCGATTACATCTGGCCCGCCATGCAAATGCTGCGGAATCAGGTGCCGGTGCTTCGGTACCGCTCAAACAACCATTTTGCAAACCCGATGGTTATCCGGGTTCCATGCGGCGGTTACATTCACGGCGGGCTTTGCCACAGCCAGAATATCGAAGCTACATTCGGACACATCCCCGGTTATAAAATTGTGATGCCGTCGAACGCAGCTGATGCGAAAGGCCTGCTCAAAACCGCCATCCGTGGCGAAGATCCGGTAATTTACCTTGAGCACAAGTTTCTGTACCGTCAGGGTTTTGCACGCCGGCCCGAGCCTGGTAAAGATTTTCTGGTACCCATCGGCAAGGCAAGCGTAGTACGTGAAGGCACCGACCTCACCATTGTAACTTACGGTGCGCTGGTGCAAAAAGCGCTTAATGCTGCCAAGGCCTACGCCAAAAAAGGGGTCGAAATTGAAGTGATTGACCTGCGTACCATTGTGCCTTACGATGCCGAAACGGTTCACACTTCTGTAAAGAAAACGAACCGCGTACTCGTGCTGCACGAAGATTATGAGTTTCTCGGCTTTGGGGCGGAAATTTCTGCTCAGATTGCCGATCACTGCTTTGAGTCGCTCGACGCGCCTATCGTTCGGGTTGCGGCCAAATTTGCGCCCATCGGCTTCGCCGCTCCTTACGAAGATTATCTGCTTCCGAACGATGCCGATGTTACCAACGCCATTGAGCGCCTGACTGCTTACTAAGTGGTCTGTTTTTCCTTATGCTGTTTTAAAGCCCCGGTTGCGCAGCCGGGGCTTTTTTTATGGTGCATTTAGCTGCATCCTTCGTACCGGTACACCTTCAGCTTGCCGTTTTTCACTTTTGCGGCGTCATTGAACGGAATGACCTCAGCTGGCACTGGCAGGATTGCGGCCCTGATACTTTTAGGGTCGTTATCTGAAAATTCCCGTACAGTTTATCTGCTTCTGATGGTGCCAAACTGCAACAGCCGGTCGAACTGTTGCTGCTGATCCCTGAAGTACACCAGCACCTGATACTCCTGGTTTGTTTGAGCAAAGAAGGCCGAAAGCCTGAGGTCGACGAGGCGGTTGTTGTTCACAACGGCATAGGTGTAGTCGTAGCGCCCTTCTTTCATGAGGATGCGTGCTGAAAAAGCATCCTCATCCGGGCTGTAGATCATGCGCTGTGCAGCGCTGATACTCCAGTTGGTGAATGATCCGGTCACAAAAACGGCCTCATCGGGCTCAATAAATGAAGGGCGTTCGAGATTGAATTCTACTTCGGTATATCGTGCTGACCTGCCGCTTCGGGGTTCACCAAAGCTGTACGAGCGGGAAGGTCTGGGATTTACGTCGAGATCAACCACATCATACTGCAGCCGTATCAGCGGCGGATTACGCTCCGGGAAAACTTCAAACACATCTCTCGTGATACTGAAAAGGTCGTCGATAAGCAGCGGCCTGAATTCATAGCGCCCCGGAAAGCTGTCTTCGCGGCTAAGGTGAAGCCGGATAAGGCCGGGGCTCGAAATATCGCGTTCGGTGGTGAGCCGGCTGCGCCCCCAAAACTGATTTTGTACCACCCGAACGTCAATATCAACAAGCGGCATACTCACAAAATCAGGAAACTGATACTCCGTAAATATCTGATGGTTGGGGAAGCGGCTGTCAAAAAAGTGGTCAGTCACTTCGGCCCGGAGGCTGCCACGGTCTTCGGTAACGAAAAAGGGGAGGGAGAACAACAGTTCACGGCTCACATAATCGTACACTTCAACCATGAAATTGCCGCTTACCTGAATATCGAGGTTTCGGTTTGGAAAGGTGTAGCTGTAGCTGTAGAAGGAGGGAAACTGCCCGGTACCGGGTGTGCCGCCGGTGATGGTGTCATCACGAAAACCCCGGCTGAGTGCCGCAGGTGGCAGAAAGCTTTCGCTCCAGTCGGAATTGTAGTGCTTCAGCCGGATGAGAAAACTGTTTCCGGCATCTGCGAGCTCATCGAATTGCAGGGTAAGCCGCTGTGATGAACCCAGCACAATAACCGGCGGGTTACCAGGCCGCTCACGGAATAATTCTATGCTCCGGATTTCGGCAGTCGGGGGCTGCTGCGGGGCTACGGCTTTGGTATTGGTAATCCGGTTTTGAAGATTTGAGTGAGCCGGCTCATAGCTTTCGCGCGGCATGCTGCTGCAGGAAGCGAGCAGGAAAGCGGATGCGAGCACAGCAGCCATCACCCTGCCCCTGATTTTCCTCCCAAAAAGAAATGAGCTTATGCAGATGTGATATGTGAGGTTGCTTGAGGTCAAATATCCAGGAAGTAGGTGCCGTCGAAGGTAAACACTGCAGGACCGCTTAGCCGAAGCCCGGTATAATGCCTGCCTTCGGAGTTGTACCGGAAGCTGGTTTTAAGTGTGCCGCCGCTGCACAGAATTTCGTAGCTGAAGCTGCCGTCTGCTTCAGGGTTTTTTTTGTGATGATGCGCAACAGCCGTAGCAAGGGCGCCGGTGCCGCAGGCAAGGGTGAGGTCTTCTACGCCACGCTCGTAGGTTTTCATGTAGATCTGATTCGGGCTTTGCGCTTCGCAGGCGAAGTTTACATTAGTGCCCTTTGGGAACAGCTCCTGCCGGTTGCGGATGTCCCGGCCCTGACTGCGCAGCAGGGCTTCATCATCGAGGGTACCGGCATCAACCCAGGTAACGACATGGTCGGTACCGGAGTAGATTTCGAGCGCATCACGGTCAAACAGGGTGAGGAATTCGCCGGCTTTGGGTTCAACCGGAAAAAAAACGCTGACTTCATTTTTGTTTACTTCGGCCTCGTAACGGCTGCCATGTACCATGAAGCTTAGCTTTTCGGGGAAGCCGGAGCGCACGGCAAACCGGGCAAGGCATCGGGCGCCGTTGCCGCACATACCGGCATCACTGCCGTCGGCATTGCGGTAAATCATGCGGTAGTCGGCGCGTTCGGAAGGTTCGAGCACAAGTACGCCATCGGCGCCAACCCCGAAACGCCGGTGACAAAGCCGGGGGGTGAGTGCGATGATTTCATCGAGCAGAAAACCGTAGGTGCGGTTGTCGAACACCACAAAGTCGTTGCCCGCCCCGTGCATTTTTGTGAAAGCGATGGATTTAATATTCACGAGTAATTAAAAAAAATTGAAACCGGCTGAGCCGGGGGGAGTGTGTAAAAGAAAAGCATGGAGTACTAACCCAAAAAAGGCCTGCATCATTTAGGTTGCAAGGTGTTCGTAGGCCGGAATGTGCATCCAGGGCTTGCTGTCGGGTATGGACGGGTCAAGACCGCGCATCAGCCGTGAGATCCGGAAGGCCAGTACGGTAAAAATATAGCGGCCGGTAACGTTCACATCCAGCATGGTTCGGAACTCCTCGAACATCTGATGCATTTCATCGAGGCGCGCATTTTTGAGGGCCTTGCAAAAATTGTGAATCACTTCAACCTGATCGGCATTCACAAGGAAGCGTTCCTCGCCGGTTGCGCGGTAAATTTCAAGATCGCGCACCAGTACTTCCATCAGATTCAGGATGTTAGCCATGCCTTCGCGGTTATTTTCGGTTTGCCAGCGCTGTGCAATGCCGGTGATTTCCAGAGGGTCGAGGGAGTAACAGCTGCGCAGATAGCTGATGATGTCGTTTCTCATGCCCCGCAGCTGCTCAACATCGTAAAAGCGGGCGGCGGAGTAGTTACCGCCGGTGATGCGCGAGAGAAAGCGTGCTTCCGGCTCGTTCAGCTTATCATAGGTCTGAAGCCCTTCAGCAACTTCATCGGGGCTGAGCGGCGACATACGGATGTGCTGACAGCGCGAGATAATGGTGGGCAGCAGGGCATTTACATTGTTGGTTGTGAGGATAAAAACGACCTCATCAGGCGGTTCTTCCAGCAGCTTCAGGAAGGTGTTGGACGCCTCTTTCCGCATTTTTTCGACCTCACTGATAATGATGATGTTCCGGTAACCTTCGTTGGGTTTGCGGTAGGAGCCGCTGAGTACCGTCTCCTTAAAATAGCTGATAGAGTAGAAAGAGTTTTTGTTCGTCTGATCGCTTTCATCTTTGAGGCTCGGCCTCAGGGTGAAGTCAACCACTTCGTAGGGGTCTTTTGCGAGCAGCTGAATGCGGTCGCGCAGCAACCCTATATCAGGGTCACTTCCGGGAAGCGGGATGAAAATCCGGATGTCGGGATGGTTGCTCCACCGGCTTTTTTTTGAAAAGGCCGTGCCTTTGAGGTCGGTGAGGTTATCGATTCCATTAATGAGTTCGGCAAGGGTAAGCGCCAGCGCTTTTTTTCCAACGCCAGCGGGCCCGCTGATGAGGTAGGCGTGGCTGAGCCGCCCGGAGCTTACAATGCGTTCGAGCTGATCGCGGGCCTGCAGGTTGCCAACAAGGCGCCGGTTGCCGGGTTTAATGGCGGAGCCGGCATAAGGGAGTTCAGTCGGTCCAGACATAATCAAATAACATGATGGAAAGGGTGATGGTTACGCCGCAATAGCCGATGAGCGCGGCGAGCTGCTCGGCAATACCGCCAATCGGGCTGCCGCCGAGCAGGGTTCGGGTAGCATCGCTCAGCAGTACGATAAGCGGAAGCAGCAGCGGCAGGCAAAGTACCGAAAAAATAGCGCCCTTCTGTACAGATCGCGAAACCAGAGATGCCATAAGAGTTGCTACACTTGAAAAACCAAGCGAGCCCAGTAAAAGCAGCAGCAGGAAAGGAAACAGATCGGGGTCGAAACTGCCCGTAAGAATGGCAAAAAGCAGTGCCGTAAGCAGCGAAACCGCGTAGGTGAAGCTGAAGTTGAAAAGCAGTTTGCCGATGTAAACCGGCAGCCCCGGCGTATTGAGCCGAAGCAGATCAAACGTCTGCTGATCGGTTTCCATCACAAAAGAGCGGGCAAGGCTCGAAAGGGCCGCAAACAGGATAATTATCCAAAGCAGCCCGCTGTACAGGTCTGCGGTGAGCAGGCTGGTGTTCAGCGAGAAAAACATCACCATAGTGGCTGAAGCCACAAAGGTGAGCACGGTATTGATGGCGTACCGGGAGCGGAGTTCAAGCTGAAAATCTTTCCGGAATATGGCGAGGGCACTTTTAAATAGCTGCATTTTTTCAAAGTACGAAGTTTGCCGGCAATTATCGAAAAAGAGTTGAATCTCCGGCCGCCTTCCGGTAATTTGATGTGCCGCCATTCGCTGTCAGAACCGGCCGGCCGGCCGTGAGAAACCTCCGTTTGTTTGAAGTGTGTATCCGCTAAAAAAGTCTTAAATTTCACCATCGTTTTTTTGCAGCCCGCATCTCTTCAAAAATTTTGCAGCGCTGCAGCATTTAAAAGATTGAACAAGCCTTCATTATGAAAATCTCTGAAATTCTCAGCTCCGGACACATCGTACTGGATGTTGAAGCAGGAAACAAGGAAGAATTAATTAAGCGACTGGTAAATGAGTTAAAGAAGGAGGTTGATGAAGAACTGCTTCAGAAAATAAAACAAGCAGTGCTCGATCGCGAAGAAGTAATGTCAACGGGAGTTGGGAAAGGGGTTGCGATTCCGCACGCCAAGCTTAGGGAAATGGAATCAAACTATGCGGTATTTGCCCGCCTGAAGCGGCCAATCGATTTCAGTTCGGTAGATGATGCCCCGGTTTCACTGGTCTTTCTGCTGGTAGGCGGATGTGCCAAGAGCAGCTATCATATAAAGCTGCTCAGCAAAATATCAAGGCTGATGAACCATGATAACTTCCGGCATCAGCTCATGATGGCCGAGTCTGCGGCAGTAGTTGTTGAGCTTTTCCGTGAGGAAGAAGAGCAACCTGTCTGATTAAGCAGCCCGAACTGATGACCTCCGAAGCCGCCTCAGCAGGATCAGCCCGAATTTCCGCAAGGATGCTTTTTTGGGGGATGATGTGCGTGCTGTTTGTGCCATGGTTGTGGGCTGGCGGAACCGCGAAGGGGTTTGCCGCCGGAGCAGATGGCCGGCAGCCGGCACCGGTGCATGCGGCCGCAGCACCAAGCGAAGAGCGCATTCAGGCTCTGATAGCCGCGGGCGTTCCGTCAGACGCTGTATGGGCTGTTTCTGTACGCAACGAAGCTGGGGAAGAACTCATCAGCATCAACAGCAGCACGCCAATGCGGATGGCCTCAAACAGCAAGTTGTTTGTAACAGCCGGCCTGCTGCACGGCCTCGGGCCGGATTTCCGCTTCCGTACAACCCTTTACGGCGATGGCCGCCTTGTTGACGGGGTGTGGCTCGGGGATGTGCACCTTGCCGGCTCAGGAGATCCGTCTATCGATAAATATCACTATGATAATGACGCGATGTTTGTGTTCAACTCCTTCATCAGGCAGCTGCGCGAGCAGGGTATTAACCGAATTGTAGGGGATGTTTTTGGCAACGAAAGCCTTTTCGACGATATCCGCTATCCCCGGGGCTGGGAGTGGGACGATCTGTCGTATTATTATGCACCGGAAACCGGCGCGCTTTCCTTCAACCGAAACTGTATTGATCTTACGGTCAGGGCTGTGGGCACAGTAGGGGATCAGCCGCAGATTACCTGGTTTCCGTTCAATACCGATTATGTGAACCTGGTGAATGAGCAGCGCATCACCCCGCGAAATGTGCGCTTCAACGAATCTTATGCACGTGTGCTGGGAACCAATACCATCTTGCTGCGCAGTACGCTGCCGCAGGGCTATCTGGAGAAAGAGTCGCTCACCATCACAGATCCGGCCCTTTTTTTTATTGACAGTTTCGTGAAGCAGGCGAGCTTCAGCGGTATCGACTGGATCGGTGAACTGATTGTGGATTCACAGCGCCGCAACTGGCGCGGTTTCCGCAACCTTGCGGAGCATCATTCCGAGCCGCTTGCTGTGCTGCTGAAACGGGTGAATGCACACAGCGACAACTTCTACACCGAAATGCTCACCAAAGCGCTGGGTGCTTATTCGATGGGCGTGCAGGGCAGCACGGAAGCCGGGCTGACCCTTATTCTTGAAGAACTCGAAAAAATAGGCCTCGATACTACAGATCTTCGTTTTCGGGATGCTTCCGGCATGGCAAGCGCCAATCTTGCATCGGCTTATCAGATCACAGCGCTGTTGCGGCTGATGCAGCAATCCCCCTACCGCACCGAGTGGGAACAAACCTTTGCCAAAGCGGGCTTCAGCGGTACGCTCGAAAACCGGTTCATAAGCTCGCCCGCGCTCGGAAATCTGTATGCCAAAACCGGCTTCATTACCGGGGTACGCACCCTTAGCGGGTACCTCGATACGCAATCAGGCACCCGGCTGAGCTTCTCCATCCTCACCAACAATTTCACAAGCCGTGTTGCCGCAGTAGATCAGGTGCACGAGCGTATCCTCAACCTGCTTTGGCAGGAACTTTAATCTGAAATCTGATTCGGCACCCTTTTCATGTCCGCAAAAAAAAATCCCCGCATACTTGTAACCGACGATGAAGCAAGCATCCGCAGCGCGTTGCGCGAAATCCTGGAGTTCGAGCAATATGATGTAAGTGAGGCCGCTTCGGGTACACTGGCGCTGGAGAAACTGCAGGCTGAAGCCTTCGATTTGCTGCTTCTCGATATTAAAATGAAGGGGATGGATGGCTTCGAGCTGCTCGAAAAACTCAACGAAGCAGGCATTCAGCTGCCCGTAATTATGCTTACCGGTCACGGTACGATTGAAATGGCCGTGCAGGCAACCCGGCTCGGTGCTTTTGATTTTCTTCAAAAACCGCCGGACCTTAACCGGCTGCTGATTACGGTGCGCAATGCGCTCGATAAAGGAATTCTCGTAAAAGAGAACCGGAAAATGCGCCGGAGTGTACCCCGGCTTTCGGAAATTATCGGGGAGAGTGATGCCATCAGGCACATCAAGGCGACCATCGCGAAAGTTGCGCCCACAGATGCGCGGGTGCTTATTACCGGCGAAAACGGAACCGGCAAGGAATTGGTGGCCCGCAGCCTGCACGAGCAGAGCCGCCGCTCTGATGAGCCTTTTGTGGAAGTGAACTGTGCCGCAATCCCGACGGAGCTGCTTGAAAGCGAGCTTTTTGGCCATGAGGAGGGCGCCTTTACCGGAGCAAGCAGCCGCAGAATCGGCAAGTTTGAACAGGCACACGGCGGCACGCTTTTCCTCGATGAAATCGGGGATATGAGCCTGACCGCTCAGGCCAAGGTGCTGCGGGCGCTTCAGGAAAACACCATTGTGCGGGTAGGCGGTACGGAGCTTATTAAGGTGAATGTGCGCATCCTCGCTGCAACGAATAAGGATTTGAGGCTCGAAATTCAGGAACAACGCTTCCGCGAAGATTTGTATCACCGGCTGAATGTGATTCCCGTTCATGTGCCGCCGCTCAGCGACCGGCGTGAAGATATTCCTCTGCTCGCTACTGCTTTTTTACGCGAAATGGCCGATAAGGACATCGTTTTTGAAGGGAAAACTTTTTCGCCCGGGGCTCTTGAAAAACTACAGCGCCATGAGTGGACCGGCAATGTGCGGGAGCTGCATAATGTGGTTGAGCGACTCGGTATTCTGAGCAGCGGGCCGGAAATTACGGCGGCTGAGGTAGATCTTCTTGCCGGTGCGGTACAAAGGTCAGCCACCGACGGCAATCAGGGTATGCGAGATTTGCTGGAAAAATATCCCGATTTTCAGTCTTTTAAAGATGCGACGGAGCTTATTTTTGTGAAGTATCAGCTTGATAAACATCAGTGGAATATTTCACAAACAGCAGATGCCATCGGCATTCAGCGCAGCCATCTCTATAACAAAATCAAAAAATTTAATCTAAAACGATAAAACGGGGGTAAATTCATGAGTGCGAGTATTCTGGACGGGGTGATGCTGGCCGGCAAGGTACGTGAATCGGTTGCCGCCGATGTGAAAAGCTGGGTTGAGCGCGGTAACCGTGCCCCCAAACTGCAGGTGATTCTGGTGGGTGAAAATCCGGCTTCGTCGGCTTATGTGGGCGCTAAAACCCGCGCCTGTGAGGATGTGGGGATTGAATCTGACACGCTCATCCTGCCCGATACCATTTCAGAGATTGAGCTCACGGAGGTGATCGGGGACTTTAACCGGGATGAGGCCACCGACGGTATTCTGGTGCAGCTGCCGATCCCGGCGCACATCACCCCGCTTTCCGTGATTGAAGCCATCGACTACCGCAAAGACGTGGACGGCTTCCATCCCATGAACGTCGGGCGGATGTCGGTCGGGCAGCCCTGCTTCCGCCCCTGCACCCCGGCGGGCATTATCGAGATGCTGCGGCACTACAGCATCCCGACCAAGGGCAAACACGCGGTCGTAGTCGGGGCAAGCAATATCGTGGGTTCACCGGCGGCGATTCTGCTCTCCCGGGAGAACACCACCGGCAAGGCCACAACAACCATCTGCCACAAATTCACCAAAGACCTCACCAAGCACACCATCAGCGCCGATATTCTGATTGTAGCGGTGGGTCAGCCGGGCCTTGTTACGGGGCAGATGGTGAAGGAGGGCGTTGTGGTGATAGATGTGGGCATCACGCGGGTAGCCGACCACACCACAGAGCGGGGCTACCGCCTCACCGGCGACTGCGACTTCGATTCGGTATCCGAAAAAGCAAGCTGGATTACGCCTGTGCCCGGCGGCGTCGGCCCGATGACGGTTGCCATGCTCATGAAAAACACCCTGCTCGCAGCCAAGAAATCTATTTACCCCCGCTAAGTTAAACGGAGCTGCGCAAGCCAAAGCCGGAAAGCTGAAACCTGCCTTCAAAGCGGGTTTTCGGGGAAAGCGCCCGTCATCCTAAAACAAAACGCCCGTCCCGGTCATCATCAGAGCCGGGACGGGCGTTTTTTGTTTAAGGGGGGATGAGCTTCCGGCCAGTTCAGGCCACGACGCTTTCCTCAAGCTTGCGGTGTTTGCTCCAGAGGCCGAGACCTTCTTTCATTTCGCGGAGGAGCTCGTCGAAACGGGCTTCATCCTGCTCGAGCAGGGTGAAGCGGAAACCACAATGCGGGGTCGAAAAGCCGCTGAGGGGTACTACGCAGATGCCGTGCACGGCAAGCAGGAAGTACACGATTTTGTAATCCTGAGCCGAACCGGGCTGCAGCCACTTGCGAATAAGGTTGAGCTGTCCGTCTGTTAGTGCCGTGTAAGGCACACAGCTTCCGGCAAATTCGCAATCGATGTGAACGGTAGCATAAAACGCGCCCCCGCCACCGGATACGTGAAAGCCCTCAATTTCATGGAAAGCCGCGCGTACTTTCGACATTTTCCGGCTCAGTTCAGCTTTGATGTCATCCTGCCAGGTTTTGTACATCGGGTGACTCATAATTGCAGGAATTACGCGCTGCGGCAGGGTGGTGCTGCACACTTCGGTCATTTTTCCGTGATCGATGCGTCCGCAGAAATCCGCGAAAACGGGGTCTTTGTCGCGGTTGTAGTATTCGAGCCAGCCGCAGCGGCTGCCGGGCCACGGGAATTCTTTGGAGATGCCTTTCATCGCAATGGCGGGCACATCCCCGATTACTTCGCACAGACGCACCATTTCGCCTTCGTACACGAGGTTTTCGTAGATCTCATCACAAATGATAAAGAGGTCGAATTCGCGGGCAATCTGTACCAGCGCCGCAAGCGTGCTGTAGGGGAAAACCTTGCCGGTCGGGTTATCCGGGTTGATGAGCAGGATGGCGCACACATCGGGATTGTCGGTCACCAGCTGACGCACTTCGTCGGGGTCGGGCAGCCAGTCGCGTTTGGGGTCGAGGGTGTACTGCAGCGGTGCGCGGCCGATACGGCTCGATTCGGCACCCGAATGCGCCGGATAGGTAGGGGAGGGCATCAGCACGCGGGCATCGGGGCTTAGCATGCCGTACACACGGGCAATGGCATCGCCAAGACCGTTGAAAAAAGTAATATCGTCGCTCGTGATGCGCACGCCGCCAAAAGCGTTGGTACGCGCCGCCAGGAATTCCCGTGTTTTGGGCACACCTTTGGATTCGCAGTAGCCATAGCTTGCATCGCTGAGTGCCTCCGCCGCCACAATTTCTTTCATCCACTGCGGGACCTGCATCCCTTTTTGAACCGGGTCGCCTATGTTTTCCCAGAAGACGTTTTTGCCGCAGGCTTCAAGCTGATAGCCCTTATCAACTATACCGCGAATTTCGTAGCTCGCTTTCTTTTTGCCCGCAGGCACCAGTGGTAGTCGCATGTAAAATTTTTTGAGAATGATTGGGGACGCGCAAATATCAGAAGTTTCTGATTGAATCCCAAAAGTATTTCCTGATTAATGTCGATTATTCTTTTAAAAATGCCTTATTTATTTAGGCTAATTAAGAAAATAAATTGAGATATAAAGTCGAAATGCTGTTATTGGCTAAAAGGGTGTGTTTTTGCAGTCTTAATTTTTTAAGGGTCGTATCGGGATTCTTTCTTTTTTTTGCTGCCTGTTGCATATGTACAAAGTTACAAAGGTAAAAGCCTTGCTTCAAGCAGAAAAAAAGCCGCCCGGGGGTAGTCGTGAGCGGCGGTTTATAAAGAAAGCGGGTGAGTTTACCGTTTGCGGCGGAGCAGCAGGCCTTCGTTGGGTCTGAGCACGACTGAGCTGTCGCGCAGGGCGTGAGCCCCATCCATTTCTGTTGAAAGCAGGATTTCGGCCGATCCGTGAAAATCAGCGGGGAGATCCGCGGACTTTTCATCCGGGCTGAAATTAAGCAAAACGAGCATTGTGCTGTCCGAACCAGGTTCGCCCCTGCGGTACTGCAGCACATCGCCTGTGCTGCTCAGCACCGTGCAGCTGCCGCTTATGAGCACTTCGTGTTCGCGCCTGAGCCGGATGAGCGTTTTCACCATACTGAGCATGGATGCCGGGTCTGCTTTCGCGGTCTCGACGTTCAGGGAGGAAGCGTCATCGCCGACGGGTAGCCAGGGTTCGATGCCGGCCGGGCAGAAGCCGGCGTTGGGGCCTGCATCCCACCGCATGGGCGTGCGGACGGGGTCGCGCCCCAGGCCGAGGCCGGGTGAGAGCAGCTCCCAGGGGTCCTGCACTTTATCCTGCGGCACGGGCACGCTCTGCATGCCGAGCTCATCGCCGTAGTAGATGGTGGGCGTGCCACGCACGGTCAGCAAAAACAGGTAGCCGTTTCGCGCCTGCTCCCTCCCTGCGCGGGTGGCAAAACGCGGCTGATCGTGATTGCTCAGCACCCAGTTGGGCCAGCCGTGCTCCGGAACGGTGGCTTCGAATTCAGTGATCAGCGCGCCCACATTCCGGGCTTCCCAGGCGGAGAAAATCAGCCTGAAATTAAACGGCAGATGAAATTCCGGCCGTTCCGGGCTGCCATAATGCCGGGCCAGCTGCGGCAGGCTGAGGTTCATCTCGCCGATGGTCACTTTATCCTCAAATTCGTCGGCGGTTTCGCGAATCCATCGGTTGAACAGGTGGATGTCCGCCGTGTTTTTGGTATTCTGCTCGGTAACGCGGAAGGACGGATCCATGCCGGGCTTCCAGTCCGGATTTACGGGATTGTCGGCAAAACCAGCGTCTTTCATCACGCGGTAGGAGACATCAACCCGGAAGCCGTCAACCCCGCGCCTGAACCAAAACCGCAGGATATCGAGCATGGCCTCCTTCACCTCGGGGTTCCGCCAGTTCAGGTCGGGCTGCTCTTCGAGGAAGGTGTGCAGGTAGTACTGCCCGGTGCTTTCGTCCCACTTCCAGGCCGACTTCCCGTCGAAGCGGCTCAGCCAGTTGTTGGGCGGGCTGCCGTCGGGTTTGGGATCCTTCCAGTAGTACCAGTCGCGCTTCGGGTTGTCGCGGCTGCTTTTTGATTCCAGAAACCACGGGTGCTCGTTCGAGGTGTGATTGGGCACAAAATCGAGAATCACTTTGATGCTGTGCCGGTGCGCCTCAGCGATGAGGTCATCCATATCGGCCACGCTGCCGAACATGGGGTCGATATCGCAGTGATCGGTCACATCGTAGCCGAAGTCGGCCATAGGCGAGGGATACACGGGCGAAATCCAGATGGCATCAATCCCCAGCCATTGCAGGTAATCCAGCCGCTGCCGGATGCCCTGCAGGTCGCCGATGCCGTCGCCGCTCGCATCCATAAAACTGCGGGGGTAAATGTGGTAAATTATGGCGCGTTTCCACCATTCGGTCATAACAGATTGATTTTACTTGATTTTGGGTTCGCTGAAATCAGTTTGCCCTGCTTTACACCAGGGTTTGCAGTTTGTCTTTTTTTTAGGGTGATGCGTTTCGTGCCCGACTCTAAGTATAGGGGTATGGCCGGGGGGACTAAATTACTTCTTCGGCTTCTTCCGGATTCAGAATCAGCAGCGGAAGGGTGTGTGTTGTGTTTCCGGAACGCAGGTGAAGCTGCGCCTGCCCCGCCGGAAGCCCGGAAGCATCGAGCCGGATCTGATAGCGGCCGGCTTCCAGCGCTCCGGAAAACAGGCCGTGGCGTAGGCCGGCATTTTCATCGGGGGTGAGGTAAAGTTCGATTTCGGACGGATCTGACAAATCGAAGGTGATTTCTGAAGCACTGAAGAGCGGATTCGGGGAGGCCTGAATCAGGGCCGTTTCGGCAGGAAGTGCGGTGCCTGCGTCGGTTACGAGCCGGGGGGACTCCGGAGCAGGCGGGGCTTCGAAAAAGTAAAAAGTGCCGTAGTTGTTGGTACGGGCATCGGGCCAGCCGGAATGGCCCGGGGCGCCGGCTACGAGCTCGTCATCCCAAAGTGCGAGGGTAAAGCCTGCGTTAATGAGGTGCGTGTTCATATTGCTGCCTGAGAAGGTATTGCGGATGATGGTGCCCGGCGCAAACAGTTTGTTTTCGGCCCACTGACCGCTTGGCTCCAGCTCGAAATAGAAAATGCCGCCGCCTCTGTTGCCAATGGTAGTTGCTTTCTGATGGGCTGAAACCCAGGCCTGCATGCCGCGGAGGGCGACCTGAGTACCATGCTGATCATTGGCTATGGCAGATGCCGGGCGCAGTACAGCGGTTTGCCGGATGCGGTTGGTTGCCCGGTCTTCTTCAAAAATATAGGCGGCGCCGGCTTCCTCTCCGGCAGCGTGATTGAGGGGAGCCCCCACAATAAACCGGTCGCCTGAGGCGGCAACGCTGAACCCAAACTGATCCCCGGTATGGCCGTCAGAGGCCTGTACTACTCCTGCTGAAACCCAGCCGCCGGCTCTTCGCCGGAAAATTTCTGCGTAGCCGCGGTCTGTTGGTCGTTCCATATTGTGCACCATATCGTCGGTGAACCGGCCCGGCGCTCCTACGATCATGCGGTCACCACTTTCATTAAAAGCGATAGAGCGGCCGTAGGCGAACATGCCGTCTTTGTTTCTTTTTGGGATGTATTCTTTCGGTACCCAGCTGTTATTTTCGAGCGTCATCCGCACGATGCCGTGAATACCCGCAATGTACAGGTCCCCGTCAGGGTGAAAGGCCGGAAAGTTGTAGCCGGGCCCTTCGTGGAAATCGTTGCCCCATTCATCGGGGTAGGCAAAGGTGCTGTGGTACTGCCAGCTGCCGTCAGCTGCCTTCTCCCAAAAAACAAAAGGCTTGAAAATATTATTGATACCGTTAACGCGGTACACCAGAAAGCGGTCGCTGATGGCCGGTCTTTCCTCAATCCAGCCCCGACTGCCGTAGCCAAACCCGGTTGAAACACCAGCCTGAAAAATCGGGCTGCGCTGAATACGCCTGAAGGTCGTGCGCGGGAAGGATTCCGGTACAACAACTTCAGGGTTGATTTCCTGCACGAAGCGAAGGCCGTTTTCGTCCCGTTCCCAAATGAAGAGGTGGATGAAGTAGCCCTCTGGTTCCACGAATGACCCTGTCTGATTGCGGTAGGCGGCGGCAACCATAGTATTGCCGGAAACGGCGAACTCCTGCCCGATAAGCCGGCGGTGCCCTGAAATTTCGGGCTCAGGCCGGTCCATCTGAAGGGTTTCGTGTACTTCCGGAAGCTCGGAGAGCAGCCCGAGGCGGACGGTCGTTTGCGGGTCGATGCTGAAGGCCCGGCTTACAAGATGTTTCTGCTGATTCCAGTCGGAGTCGTGGTAAAGGAAAACGTTGTAGTTGAAGGGCGCGCTGATGGTTTGGGGCTCGAGCGTGAGCCATACGTCTTCTTCGGGGTAGTACACCTCAAGTAAATAGTGCCGGGTAAAGCTCGGGTAGCGGTGCACAAACGTACGCACCACCCGCGCCGGGATGCCGAGGTTTCGCAGCAGTGCCGCCGGCAGATGCGCGTAGCCGATGCAGTTCACAACCCGGTTTTCGAGCGCATAAATGGCATCGTGTATGCCGGAGGGATCGCCGTACTGCAAGTGTCGTGCATTCCACAGCATCACCTGATACACGAGGTCGTGCTGGTTTGCATTTGGGTATGCCTCCCGGATTTCGGCGGCGATCCGGGCGATTCGTGCATCTTCGCTCTGAATCCAGCTTGTCGGGCTTAGGTAGGGTGCGAAGGTATCGGGCAGGGCCTGCACAGGGTACGGGCTGCCCATCTGCTGCGGCGCCCGCTTCGCAGTGCGCACGCGAAGTACGATTTCCGTCTCGGTTCGGGAGATGACTTCCTGCCTGAAGGTCAGGCTTTCGTAAGCCTGAAAGTCATACATACCGCCAGGGTTGCTGATGGTGTAGTACTGATCGTAGTAGCCGGCAGAAAGCTGGGCCTGAGCCGGCTGTGCAGCTGCTGCCAAAAAAACGAGCAGCAGGATGGTTTTCAAAACGGAGGGGACTGAGTTGTTCATCGCAGTTGGGTTAAGTTTGGATTATTCTGCGGCAAGAGGGGTGAAGGCCCTGAAGTTCACTCGCGGGCCTTGCTGAAGCTGTCAATTTAATGATTAAAAACACAAATTTTTCCAAAAACTCCTCCTCTCGTCAGGCCGCTGCGGTTCAGTTTCGCTGAGCACAGTGCAAAAAAAAGCTGCCCTGAAAAAGGCAGCTTTAAAATAAAAAAAGTGTGAGATCAGTGTATCGACCTCAGAATGCGGTTAAAGCGCGGGCTTCTTCCGTCAACCGAAAAATAAATGACCCATGCTTTGCCTACAATATGGTCGTCGGGTACAAAGCCCCAGGCGCGGCTGTCTTCGCTGTTGTCGCGGTTATCGCCCATCATAAAGTAATAATCCCGCTTTATGGTGTAACGGTCGCGTTCGATGCCGTTGATCAGGATGCGTTCACCGCGTATATCGAGATGGTTGCCTTCATACCTTTCGATGATATCGGCGTAGAGGCCAATATTTGCGGGGGTAAGCTCAACTTCCTGCCCGCTGAAGGGCACCACAATTTCCGGCATCTGATCGGTGCTGTTACGCCCGAGGGCCTGGGCAAAACGGAAATTCCCGCTGAAACCGCTGTTTTGATTCAGGAAAAGCTCAACTGATTCTACGCTGTTCCAGCTTTCAACTTCGCGGGCAACATCAGGCGACATATGTGCGAAGATGCGGTTGCCCTGAGGTCCGCGTGTACCGATTACGGTCGCGCCGCTCGTTCTGAGGCGCTCGGTGCTCACTCTGAGGCCGTCAAGCGGCACGATTTCGTGAATAAACTGAAATGTTTCAAACATTTCAGATGGCTCATGATTCACGAACAGGACCTTGTCGGTGATGGATAGCGTATCGGCGGGCATCCCGACGGCCCGCTTGATGTAGTTTGTTTTTTGTGAGGGGATGCCATCATCTATCGGATAGTTGAAAACTACAATGTCGTTTCGCTTGATGGAGGAGAAACCCGGCAGGCGGGTTGAAGGCAGCCGAAGGTTGGGCACGTGAATGCCGGTAAACGGTATGCCGACCGATTGCGGTGTACGTGCCCCGTAGTGCATATTGGAAACAATGAGGAAATCGCCCGTCATCAGCGTGGTTTCCATAGAGGGAGTCGGAATGCGGTAGGCGCCGAAGAACAGCGCCCGTATAATTATGGCTGCGGCCAGGGCCCAGAGCAGTGCTTCACCCCATTCGCGTGCCCAGGTTTTGGCCTGAGCTTGTTGGCTGCTGCTGTCCTGCTGACGTTTTTTGGCACGTTCAGCACGGCCCGAGACTTTCTTTTTATCGGCCAAGTTTAATTCATTTAATCAGTTGCGGTTGCAGGTTTTCCGGGTACGGCAGTCTAAAATAATAAAACCGGCATTTTGTACCTGCCGGTTTTATTTATAATAAACCGACTAAAGCCGGATTAATTGAAGTTTACGCCGCGGAACCTTGAGGGCCGCGGAATTTCCACATAGTTAAACTCACCGTTGCGGAATGTTATTTCATACCAGTTTCCGCGTTCCGGAGAATAGAACACATCTGTGAAGTCTGTGAGTTGCGTTGGCTCCATCAGTTTGCGCGAAAGCGCCCTTTTGATTTGCGGCATCAGATCGATGTAGCTCACCGAAACCGCATACACAAGGCCGCGGGCAAAAGGCCCGTCGATATCCAGGATCATCATCGGGTAGGTGTCGTTTACGATGAACCAGTATTCGTACTGTATGGCCTCGGCCATGCGGAACCCCTGCCTGAAGGCAAGGTCGTCGAGGGTACGTGTCGGGTCGCCAAATACGGTCTGAAACCTCGCACGCAGCTCCATAGAGGGGATGCGGTCGATATCTGTGATTCCCTGCATGCCCTGACCGGTCCAGCGGGTGTTGCGGAACCGGCGCTCGAAGGTTGCCGCATCAACGCGCTCAATTTTTACGATTTCGGCCTCTGTGAAGGCGTCAGCCTGTTGTGCCTGAGCCGAATCCGGCCGGAACAGAAATGTGCCGGCAAGGAGCAGAAAAAGGACAAACCAGCCCGCAGCGTTTAAAATTGACATAATGAAAAAAGAGTGGGGTTAAGAAAAAGATTAGTTGTCGTTCATTGAGAGAACGGCTAAGAAGGCCTCTTGTGGTATCTCAACCGAGCCAACTTGCTTCATTCTTTTTTTACCTTCTTTTTGCTTCTCAAGCAGCTTGCGTTTACGGGTAATGTCACCTCCGTAACATTTTGCGATTACATCTTTACGCATGGCGCGAATGGTGTCACGCGCGATTACTTTTTTGCCGATGGCGGCCTGAATGGCAACTTCATACATCTGCCGCGGAATCAGCTCTTTGAGTTTTGCGCAGAGTTTCTTGCCCCATTCGTAGGCTTTGTCGCGGTGTACGATGCTGGAAAGCGCATCAACCGGCTCGCCGTTAAGCAGGATATCGAGCTTCACCATGTTGCCGGGCCGCTGACCGATAAACTCATAATCGAGTGAAGCGTAGCCGCGGGTCGAGCTTTTGAGCTTGTCATAAAAATCGAACACGACCTCTGCCATCGGCAGCTCGTAGGTGAGGTCAACGCGGGTGGCGTCGAGGTACATGGTATTGATGTACTGTCCGCGCCGCTCCTGACACAGTTTCATAATGGCGCCGATGTACTCCGAAGGTGCAATGATCTGCGCTTTGATGTAGGGTTCGTAAATTTTCTCAATCAGGCCGGCTTCGGGCATATCGCTTGGGTTATCTACCATCATCCGTTTGCCGGCAGTGGTCTCTACCTCGTACTCCACGTTGGGTACGGTAGTGATGATATCCATGTCGAATTCCCGGTCGAGGCGCTCCTGCACGATTTCCATGTGGAGCATGCCGAGGAAGCCGGCCCGGAAACCAAACCCAAGGGCAGCAGAGGTTTCCGGCACATAATTGAGGGAGGCATCATTGAGCTTCAGTTTTTCAAGTGCGGAACGCAGGCTTTCAAAATCTTCGCTGTTGGTCGGGTAAATACCGCTGAAAACCATCGGCTTAACTTCTTTATAGCCGGGGATGGGTTCTTTTGCGCCGTTTTTAACCGTGGTGATGGTGTCGCCAACTTTGGTATCGGCCAGGGATTTCACGCTGCCGATAATATACCCGACCTCGCCGGCCCTGAGTTCGTCGCAGGGCGTCATTTTCATGCGAAGGTAACCGATTTCGTCAGCGTCGTAATCCTGCTCTACAGCCATGAAATTCATACGGTCGCCTTTTCTGAGAACGCCGTCCATGATTCTGACATATACGATGGAGCCACGGTAGGAATTAAAGACCGAATCGAAAATAAGAGCTTTCAGCGGCTTATCCGGGTCGCCTTTTGGCGGGGGCACGCGCCTGATGAGATGCTCCAGAAGCTCGGGCACGCCCATGCCGGTTTTACCGGAAACGTGCAAAATGTCTTCGCGCTCACAACCTATCAAATCCATCACCTGCTGTGCGGAACCTTCAACATCAGCACCGGGCAGGTCAATTTTGTTGAGCACGGGGATAATCTCAAGATTTTGCTCAATGGCCTGATACAGGTTTGAAATCGTTTGGGCCTCAACACCCTGCGCTGCGTCAACAACGAGAATGGCGCCTTCACAAGCGGTTAGCGCCCTCGAAACTTCATACGCAAAGTCAACGTGGCCAGGGGTATCTATCAGGTTGAAGATGTACTTTTGCCCGTCGAGGGCCGTGTAGTCCATTTTGATAGCGTGGCTCTTGATGGTGATGCCCCGTTCGCGTTCAAGATCCATATCGTCGAGAACCTGATTCTGCATCTCACGTTCGGTGATGGTGCCGGTTTTTTCGAGTAACCGGTCTGCGAGGGTGCTCTTACCGTGGTCGATATGAGCAATAATACAAAAGTTGCGAATGTGCTTCATGTAGGTGATTAGGTCGTTTTTTCCAAAGTTTGGTAAAATAGCAAATTAAAGCCTCATATTGAAGCCGCCACAGCCCGGCATACTTAAATATAGGCCTGTTGTTTTAGGGTGATGCGGGCTTGGGCAGCATTTTGAGCTTTATCACCATTTTTCCGGTAAAAGAGCTGTGGCTTTGGCAGCATTTGTAAAGAGATGTTTTGATGGTTCGTGGCCGGTGCCATAAAGAGCACGGTTTGGCTATATTTGCGGTAATGAAAAAAATAAATTCAATACCTAATGATGCAGCAGTTTCTGCGGAAGTATCGCAAAAGCGTGTTTCGGGATTTCCCGCAGGTTTGGTATGGCAGCATTACACTGATCTACTGATGCTCACGGAGTTTTCACCAAAAAAACATGATTGGTATCATCACGGTCATGGTATTCGGGCTGCACACACCGGCTGCAAAACTTTGCATGATTGAACGTATTTGATACCCGCTTCGTTTAAAAACCGCCACTCAGCCGGCTGAATACACAAAACAGTATCAGACCGGCTTTTTTGTTTCGGTACCCCTTGAATTCAAAACAGTTAGATTTTTTGGAACCTGTACAAACCCTTCGGATTGCCATCCAGAAAAGCGGACGGCTCACAGAAAAAACCATTACCCTGCTCGAAAACATCGGCATTAAGTTTGACGGCTACAAAAACCGCCTGCTTGTTAAAGCTCTGAATTTTGATGTTGAACTGCTGCTCATACGCGATGACGACATCCCTGAGTATGTGCAGGACGGCATCTGCGATCTTGGCGTTGTAGGCGCGAATGTGACGCTCGAAACGCAGGCCGATGTTACCGTGCTTAAAGACCTCGATTTTGGCCATTGCCGGCTTTCGATTGCCAGCCCGGTGAGCCGCAGTATCAGCTCGGCTAAGGAGTTAGGCGGCAAGCGTATTGCCACGAGCTACCCGGTGCTTACCAAAAAGTATTTTGAGAAACTTGGCCTTGAGGTGAAGACCATCAAGATTTCCGGCGCGGTGGAAATTACGCCCCGCCTCGATGTGGCTGATGCCATTTGCGACCTTGTTTCGACCGGCAGCACGCTCAAGACCAACGGCCTGCGCGAGCTGGAGACGATTCTGCACTCGCAGTCGCAGCTGATCCGCACCAACAAAGAGCTGCCGGAGCACAAAACGGAGCTCATTAATAAATTTTTGGTCCGGATTGAGGGGCAGTTGCTGGCAGAGAACAGCCGCTACATTATGATGAACGCCCCGAAGGAATCGCTGGCGCGCATCACGGAAATCATCCCGGCGCTGAACAGCCCGACGGTGCTGCCGCTGGCCGACCCGAGCATGATTGCCATCCACACAGTGATTCCCATTACCAAGTTCTGGGAAGTGATGGAAGAGCTCAAAGCCGCAGGCGCCACCGGCATCGTGATGCTGCCGATTCAGAATATGATTAACTAACCCCGCGTATTTCCGGCATGAAAACCTACCACTATTCATCTTTGTCTGCTTCGGAAATCGCGGCCCTGTGCAAGCGCACCGCTGTTAATTTCGACCGGATTGAGCCGGTTGTGCGTGAAATTCTGCAGCAGGTGAAAACGCAGGGTGATGTTGCCGTGCAGGCCCTTACTCAAAAATTTGACGGCTTCTCGCCCGATCCGCTGGTAATTTCGGTACCGGATTTGGGTGATATCGAACTTTCTGCGGAAAAGAAAGCGGCCTTCGACCGCGCTTTTTCCAATATTCACGCATTTCACCTTGCACAGCGCCCCTCGCTGCTTTCCGTCGAAACCATGACCGGCGTTGTGTGCCGGCGTGAGGCCCGCCCGATTGAAGCCGTTGGGCTCTACGTGCCCGGCGGCACAGCGGTGCTGCCTTCGACCGTGCTGATGCTCGGCGTACCGGCCATGATTGCGGAGTGCCCGGTGCGTGTGATGGCAACGCCGCCGCGCAAAGACGGCAGTATTGCACCTGAAATTCTGTACTGTGCCGCGCTCACGGGCATCACACATATTGTGAAAGCCGGCGGGGCACAGGCTGTTGCGGCCATGGCCTACGGCACCGAAACCGTGCCCAAAGTGAACAAGATTTTTGGTCCCGGTAATCAGTACGTTACCTGCGCCAAAATGCTGGTTTCGCAGTCAGATGCCATTGTGGGCATCGATATGCCGGCGGGTCCTTCGGAAGTGTTGGTGATTGCCGACGAAACCGCGGACCCTGAGTTCGTGGCCGCTGACCTGCTCTCACAGGCCGAGCACGGGGCCGACTCGCAGGTTGTGCTGGTTACCACAAGCGAAGCCCTGCTGGCGGAAACGCTGGCCGAAGTTGCGCGTCAGCTCGAAACCCTGCCCCGCATGGAGGCCGCCCGACTGGCCCTGGCCAACAGCAGCGCCGTGCTGGTCGAAAGCCGGGAGCAGGCACTCGCCTTTTCCAACCTTTGGGCGCCCGAGCATCTGATCATCGCTTCCGATATGGCAGCGGAGTACGTCCCCGGTATTACAAGCGCGGGCTCGGTTTTCCTCGGAAACTGGACTCCCGAAAGTGCCGGCGACTACGCATCGGGCACCAATCACACCTTGCCCACAAGCGGCTACGCGGCCATGTATAGCGGCGTATCGCTGGATTCTTTCTACAAAATGATCACCTTTCAGGAGCTCACCCCCGCGGGGCTGCGCGATCTGGGCCCGACTGTTGAAGTGATGGCACAGGCCGAGGGCCTCGAAGCCCACAAGCAGGCCGTTACCCGGCGCCTGAACCGCCTCGCACAAATCAAGACCGATTTACCCTGACTTTCAACCCCGATCCATGCCTGCATTTGATCCGCTGCCGCTGCTGCGCCCCAATATCCGCTCGCTGAAGCCCTACCGCTCTGCCCGCGATGATTTCAAGACCGGCATCCTGCTCGATGCCAACGAAAATCCTTTTCCGCCGGAGCTTCACCCTGAAGCGCAGCTCAACCGCTACCCCGACCCGCATTATGATGCCCTCCGTGACCGGCTGAGCACGCTCAAAGGCGTGCAGCCCTCACAGATTTTTCTCGGCAACGGCAGCGATGAAGCCATCGATATTCTCATCCGCATGTTTTGCGAGCCGGGTAAGGATGCGATTGTAATCACCCCGCCCACCTATGGCATGTACCGGGTTAGCGCTGATATTCAGGATGTTAGGGTGAAGGAAGCGCCCCTCAATCCTGATTTCTCGCTTGATGCGGCATCCGTAATTGAAGCGGCCGCCTGCGCCAAGCTCGTTTTCCTGTGCTCGCCCAACAACCCGACCGCAAACCGCCTCGACAGCGGGCAGCTTCGCGAGGTGCTGTCCGCGGCACAGTGCGTAGTGGTTGTGGATGAAGCCTACATCGATTTCAGTGCCGGTGAAAGCGCCCTGCGCTGGCTCGGGGAATTCCCGAACCTGATGGTGATGCAGACTCTCTCGAAGGCCTGGGGGCTCGCCGGCATCCGCCTCGGGATGGCCTTTGCCTCCGAAACCATCATCAGCTACATGATGCGGGTGAAGCCGCCCTACAACGTGAACACGCTCACGCAGCAGGCTGCGCTTCGGGTCCTGGCCGAGCCGGAACGAATATCCGCGTTGGTGAAGCAGCTGCTGCAGGAACGTGCCCGGCTTGCGGTGGCCCTGGCTAAATTCCCCGCCGTGTACAAAGTGGAGCCCAGCGACGCCAATTTTCTGCTGGTAAGGGTGAAGGACGCCCTAAGCTGGTATAAAGCCATCGCCGCTGAAAATGTGATCGTGCGCTACCGCGGCGATCAGCTGCACTGCGCGGACGGGCTCCGCATCACGGTCGGCAGCCCCGAAGAAAACGAAGCCCTGCTGAAGGCCTTCCAAAAACTGAGTGCTGAAATTCAACATCCATCATCCTAAAAAATATGTCCCTTTTTTTTATAGCCGCTGAGGCTTTGTGTGAAGGGGAGGAGCTGCGGCCGTTCGCATTCCGTGCCCTCATCCGGCTGCAGGAGGCCGGTGCAG